>JAEUWI010000030.1 GCA_016791475.1 Candidatus Hydrogenedentota bacterium | reverse complement strand
CCCATAAGACCCATAAGACCCATAAGACCCTTAAGACCCATAAGACCCTTAAGACCCTTAAGACCCATAAGACCCATAAGACCCATAAGACCCATAAGACCCAGTCAATACCCGGAGTTAATACCATGGACCTCGAACAGAAGACGATGCAGCACCTGACCCGGCGCCAGTTCTTTGGCCGCGCCAGCGCAGGGATTGGCACCGCCGCCCTGGCCTCCCTGCTGCAGGGCCCGGCCCATGCCGCGATTCAGAAGCCGGCCTCGGAAGGTCGTGGCGTCCTGGGTCATCCCCACTTCGCGCCGCGAGCCAAGCGGATTATCTACCTGTTCCAGTCCGAAGGCCCCTCGCAGCAAGATCTCTTCGATTACAAGCCCCAGTTGGACGCGCTCCATGGCACCGACCTGCCCGCGTCCATTCGCGGCAACCAGCGCGTAACCGGCATGACTTCGGGACAGGACAAATTCCCCGTGGTCACGTCGAAGTACAAATTCCAGCAGCACGGCGAATCCGGTATCTGGATGAGCGAGCTTGTGCCCCACATCGCCAAGATCGCAGATGACATGTGTCTCATCAAGACGATGAACACGGAGCAGATCAACCACGACCCGGGCATGACCTTCTTCCAGACGGGCCACCAGCAACCCGGCCGCCCCAGCATGGGCGCGTGGCTGAACTATGGCCTCGGCTGCGACAACGACAACCTGCCCGGCTACATCGTGCTCATCTCCCACGGCAGCTCAAAGCGCAACGCCCAGGCCCTCTTCCAGCGGCTCTGGGGTGCCGGCTTCCTGCCTTCTGAGCACCAGGGTGTGAACTTCCGCGCGGGAAAAGACGCGGTGCTATACCTCACGAACCCACCCGGAATCACGGCGGCCACCCGACGCAACATGCTCGACAGCCTGGGCCAGCTCAACGAAATGGCCTACGACGCTTTCGGCGATCCCGAGATTGAGGCGCGCATCGCCCAGTACGAGATGGCCTACCGCATGCAGACCTCCGTGCCCGATTTGATGGACATCGAGGAAGAGCCCGCCCACATCGTGGACATGTATGGCCCCGATGCGCGCAAACCCGGCACCTTCGCCGCCAACTGCCTCCTCGCGCGGCGTCTGGCCGAGCGCGGTGTGCGCTTCATCCAGCTTTTCCACCGCGGCTGGGATCAGCACGGTGACCTGCCAACCGATCTGCCCCTCCAGTGCATGGACACGGATCAGCCCTCCGCCGCCCTCGTGCAGGATCTGAAGCAGCGCGGCATGTTGGAGGACACCCTCGTGGTATGGGGCGGTGAATTCGGCCGCTCGGTTTATTGCCAGGGCTCCGACCTCGTCAACTACGGCCGCGATCACCACGGGCGCAACTTCTGTATCTGGATGGCCGGCGGCGGCGTAAAGCCGGGTTACGTCCACGGTGAGTCCGACGATTTCTCCTACAACATCGTCAAGGACCCAGTCCACGTCCACGATCTGAACGCGACCATGCTCCACATCCTCGGCATTGACCACGAGCGCCTGACCTACAAATTCCAGGGCCGCGACTTCCGCCTGACGGACATTCACGGCCGGGTTGTGAACGAGATTTTGACATAGTCGGGCCCACGGGGCCGCTCCTAACGGACTGATCGGTCGGATCCGGCTGATCGGTCCGATTCTGAAAACCGCAGCGCAGTTCAGGAACCCGAATACCAAGAGGGGCACGCATGCTAAGCCGTCTCATGACCACCCGCGAGCAACTGCTCCTGCTGGGCGTGGCGGTTGCCATTCTGATCGGTGCCGCCGTGCTCATCTGGCGCGGCAGCGGCCACGGGGCGCCACCACCCGACACCTTCGCCGCACGCGATTCATCGCCCTCAGCCAGCGCTTCACAGACATCACAAACTTCCGCGCCGGTCACTGCGCCCGCGAAACCGACTTCCCCACCCGCCGCTACACCGGCCTCGGCAACCGTAGTCGCACCGCCCGCGCCTCCGGCCCGCATCGGTGTGGGCATCCTCGGTGCGGTGGAGAAGGAAGGGCTCTACTACTTCGATGAGGGCGCGCGCGTCCGTGATCTGCTCCGGGCGGCGGGCGGCGCGATCGATGACGCCGATCTCTCCGACATTAATCGAACGGCCCTGCTCATCGACCAAACGACGCTCCTCGTACCGCGATTGGTCCGGCAGGGCGCGCAGGCCTACAGCGACCCACCCGTCACCTACAATCCCACACCCTACACCCGCTCCACGTGGTACCAGTTCAACAAGCAAACCCACGAGCCCGAGCCCGTGGGCTCCACATCACCCGAGGCGCCCCCAATCCCTCAGACGTCGAAAGCGACATCCGGCGGCCTGATCAACATCAACACCGCGACCCAGGCCGAACTGGAAAGCCTCCCCGGCATCGGCCCCGCCACGGCCCAGAAAATCATCGCCTACCGCCAGAGCACCCCCTTCCAGACCATCGACGATCTCGAAAATGTCAGCGGGATCGGACCTTCCAAGATGAATTCCGTGCGCGGGATGATCTCGGTGAAGTAGCGCGGGGACAGCGTCGCCTCGTTTCCGAGTCGTGCAAGGCATTCGTAGAGTCAAGCGGCTGCCCCCGACTGAGCGATATCGTCTGCAACCGGCGAGGCTGCTCTGAAAATATGCGAATGGCGGTATCAGAAAATCGAAAAGGTCTTTGCCAACCCGGGAGTTTACCCCCCTGCCCCCCCGCAAGCGGGGGGAACCTACTCACCAAATTGAACCTCTTGGTCCCCCCCGCTTGCGGGGGGGTAGGGGGGGTAGAACTCGACACGAATTCAACCACTTCGGGTGAGACGAAGCCTCATGAATGACTGTCCCGTGGTGAGCGAGGCGCACACAGACGTTCAACGCGGACTGAATGTCGCGAACATGACTTGCTGAGATTCATCCCGCACGGTTGCTGGGAGTTTCGATTGCACCGCGTCGCGACGTCATACAACAGGACAGCCTCGCCGGTTGATGTTGCACCTGGATCGCATGAATCGCAACTCAAACCCATCGCGCTTCTTGCCCGTCGGAGACACGGGGCGACGCTGTCCCTACGACACCACCGGCAGCCTTCGCCAGATCAAATACACCACTCCGATCGCAACGCGGAGCGCAAACCCCAGCGCACCATAAAGCGCCTCTGTTTCCCGATCACCGAGCAGATGAAGAAAACACGAAGGGATCACCAGCGCCAGAACAATCACCCGCCCCCGCCACCCCGCATCCCATAGAAACATGCCGATAAGTATCCAGGCTATTGACCCGACCCCAGCAATCATGGAGACCTCCTTTTGCGGCGTAGCGCGCGCCACCATGGTACAACTACCGCGCCTTCGGGGCGAATATTCACCGTGGGCCTGCATCCAACGGCTAACGGGAATACCTTCGCGGCATTGCAACTCGGGCGGGAGCCTGCAAAGCCGATACGGCCAGTGTCTGTGTTATGCTCCTTCCCATGAACAGCAAGAAATTCCCAGGCATGCGACTCACCCGATCCGAAGCCACCCCCGTGGAGGACCTTCTCCCCGTGGAGGCGGTGCTCCAACTCAAGGTCAACGGCGCGGCCTACACCACCACCGTGCGCACGCCGGGCGCCGATGAAGCCCTGGCCCGTGGACTGCTCTACACGGAGGGCGTCCTGATCGATCCGACGATTATGCCGAACTATCACGCCATTCCCGACCCCGACACGGGCCTCACGGGCTGCCTGGAAATCACCGTGCCGGAGGCTTCCCTGGCGAAGGAGGTGGCCGGACGGCGCTCGGCCATGGGCAGCGCCTCATGCGGCCTGTGCGGCATCCGCGAACCGGAGGAGTTGCTCATGCTGGGCACGCCTATCGTCGCGCCGCCGAACACGCGGCTCACTTTCGCGACCATCGCGGCGCTCATGACGGCCCTACCCGATCACCAGCCCCTCTTTCAGGCCACCGGCGGCGTCCATGGCGCCATGGCCTTTGCGCCCGACGGTAGTATTCTGGCGCACCACGAGGATATCGGGCGCCACAATGCCGTGGACAAGTGCATCGGCGATCTCCTCAATCAAGGGGGCCTCCAGGATGCCTGCGGCATCGTCGTGAGCGGGCGCATGTCCTATGAAATCGTGTTCAAGGCGTATCAGGCGCGCTGGCCCTACCTGCTGTCCGTGTCCGCGCCATCCTCCCTCGCCGTAGAGATGGCCGAGGCCTTTGGCCTGTGTATCATCGGGTTCTGCCGCGAGGCCCGGGCGACGGTGTATTCCCACCGGGAATTGGTGGAATAGTGAATAGCGAATAGTGAATCAATTGAAATCAAGGTAGAGGCGGGTTGGTTTGACGGGTGCTATTGACTCTGGTCCCATTGCTCAATTCACTATTCTCAATTCGCTATTCTTGATTCGCTCGACCAACTCGGGCTTCCATTTCCCCGCCGCGTCCCGCAATCCCGTTTTCTCCGTCGCCGTATCCTGATAGGACCAGATCCACCAGCCGGCAAAGCCATACGCCGCACACTTCTTCAAGTGCCAGGCAATTCTCTCGGCTTCCGAAGTTCCTTTAGCATCGATAATGCTGTCGGCGAAGTCTATGCCGATCGCTTTGAAGTCCGTGGAGACAATACGCGAAGCCTGGTCTTTTCCAAGAATTTCAACAATCCGTTTCAAGTAGAACTCGCCATCGGGGGCGGGATCGCACATCGGGTAGGTTGACATGGGCCAGTAGTCGGGCGGCAGCCTGAGATCCTCCACGATCCACTGCTTCAGGTTGATGAAGCCCGCCAGACGCTCGTCGGGTGTCTTATTCATCCAGTAGTCGTTGTTTGAAAAAATAGGAAAGACAAAGGGCGCTGCCTTGGGTCGTGTTCCCGCGGCTCTGAAGACGGGCCAGACCTCTTTTACCAATCGCTCCACGGAGGCGATCAGCGCGGGATTGCTGTCATCCGGCCACAAGACCGGCTCCGCCCCGCCCCACTGGTGGTTGCCCATCATGGACCAGAAAGCGATGCTTTCGGGGTGAGCAGTTTTTGCCTCCACATACTCGATGACGCCTTTGTACCACGTGGCGGCCTCATCCCACGGTGATTCATCCGGCCTGGGCCAGTAGGGGGAATTCCCGATCTGGTTCTTCGGGTCCACCGAGTAAGGCACCCACAAATTGCTGGCAAGATCGAGTTCCACCTGAAGCCCGACGTCGTGGCAATCGTCCACGAAGTGGGCCACCTGATCCAGATAGTCCAGGTTCGCCCAGGCTTCCACCGGCCGCCCCGAAACCGGCGCTTCGGATGGGGTCTTCAGCGAATAGGCAATAAGTACGAAAACGGAGACGAGGTTCATGTGCGTTTCCGCGACCAGGCCCTTGAGCTGGGCCTGGACCTCGCTTCGGTGCCCGGCATAGTGCAGGAGCCAGGGATAATTGGGCGTTTCACTCAAGCAGGGATTGAAATAGACGCCCCGAAATCCGCCGGACGGTGTCTCTGCCGAACTTGCCTGAACCAACCCGCCGAAGAGAAACGAGAAAAGGACGAAGCTCGCCAGAACCCGCCGCCTTGCGGGTGTGCGAGCCACTGGGGCATTCCGTTGATTCGTTGAAACCATAGGTGCTTCCCTCGACGCCCCGGAGGCTGTCCGCGTCGGATCGATTGTGCTACACTGCTGCCATTGAAACCGGGCAGCCATCGAGACCGAGTATGAGCGATTCCTTCAAACAGAACAAGCGCTGGACTCCCGCCAACTGGGCGAGCAAGGTTCCCTTCGGCCTCGGCGAGCAGGGCCCGAACAATTTCGCCGAGCTCTTTCGCGCCGGCTGGGAAAACAAAGATGAGCTCGCATTTGCCCTGCGCATCCTGAAGGATGGCGTTTGCGACGGTTGCGCCCTGGGCACTTCGGGCATGACGGACTGGACCCTCGACGGCGTCCATCTCTGCAATATACGCCTGCGCCTCCTGAGACTGAACACCATGCCCGCCCTGGACCCGGCGCTCCTGCACAATGTCGCGCCGCTCCGGGATATGACGAGCGCGGAGCTGCGCGATCTCGGACGACTGCCCTACCCCATGCTGCGCGCACGAGGCGAAAAAGGCTTCCGCCGCATTACCTGGAATGAGGCCCTCGATCTTGTCGCAGGACGCATTCGCCGGAGCACGCCGGAGCGCTTCGCCTGCTACCTTACCAGCCGCGGCGTGCCCAATGAAACCTATTACGCCGCCCAGAAGGCCGTGCGCGCGCTGGGCTCGAACAACATTGACAATGCCGCCCGCATCTGTCACAGCCCGAGCACCTCGGCACTGAAAACCACCGTGGGCGCGGGCGCCACCACCTGCTCCTACACGGACTGGATCAAGAGCGACCTCGTCGTCTTCTTCGGATCGAACATGGCCAATAACCAGCCCGTGGCCACGAAGTACATCCACTACGCGAAGAAGAACGGCGCGAAGGTCGTCGCAATCAACAACTACGAAGAACCGGGCATGGCGCGCTACTGGATCCCTTCGATTCCCGAGAGCGCGCTCTTCGGCACGAAGATCGCCGACCGCTTTTTTCTCGTCAATGTGGGCTCCGACATCGCCTTCATCAACGGCACGCTGAAGTACATTCTCGAAAATGACTGGATTGATCGCGACTTCGTGGAGAACCACAGCGCCGATTTCGAAACCTTGAAAACCGTCCTCGCGGCGCAATCCTTTGAGATGCTCGAAGCCTCCTGCGGTGCGACCCGGGCGGACATGCTCGAATTCGCGAAGATGATTCACGAAGCGAAGCGGGCGGTCTTTGTATGGAGCATGGGCATCACCCAGCATGTCCAGGGCGTGAACAATGTCCGCTCCATCATCAACCTCGCACTCACCAAAGGCTTCGTGGGCCGCGAGGGTTGCGGGCTCATGCCCATTCGCGGTCACTCCGGCGTGCAGGGCGGGGCGGAGATGGGCGCCTACGCCACCGCTTTTCCCGGCGGCCTGCCCGTCAATACGGAGAACGCCGCCGCCCTCGCCGCGCAGTGGGGCTTCCCGGTGCCCGATGCGCCGGGCATGGGCGCGACCCAAATGATCGAGGCGGCGGACCGGGGCGAGGTCGATGTGCTCTTTTCCGTCGGCGGCAATTTTCTGGAAGTACTGCCCGACCCGCCTTTCGTGGAGCAGGCGCTGGAAAAAGTCCCCCTGCGGCTCCACATGGACATTGTCCTTTCGCCCCAGATGTTCGTCGATTCCGGCGAGCACACCCTGCTGCTCCCCGCCACCACGCGCTATGAAATGCCCGGCGGCGTTACCGAGACCAGCACGGAGCGACGCATCATCTTCAGCCCCGAGATTCCCGGTCGCCGCATCGGCGAAGCGCGCCCCGAGTGGCAGGTCTTTCTCGATCTGGCCCGGCGGGTCAAACCCGATCTTGCCGAAAAGCTTCAATTTCTGAACACGGCGGCCATACGCGACGAGATAGCGCGGGTCGTACCCTTCTACGAGGGCATCCAGCACTTGAAGGAAAAGGGCGACCAGTTCCAGTACGGCGGTGCCCACCTCTGCGCGGACTGGACCTTCGGCACGCCCGACGGCAAGGCCCACTTCTTCGCCATCGAGCCGGAGAACACGGCCATCCCCGAGGGTCAGTTCTCCCTGACCACCCGGCGCGGCAAGCAGTTCAACAGCATGGTCCACGCCGTCACCGATCGCATCACGGGCGCGGAGCGCGAAGCCATCCTGATGCATCCCGACGACGCGAAGGCCCTCGGTGTAAAAAGCGGCGACCGGCTGCGCCTAAGCAACAATTTTGGCAGTATGGACGGACATGTGTATCTCGCGCCCGTGCTGCCACGCAATTTGCAGGTACACTGGCCCGAAGGAAATACACTGCTCGACCGTACACGCACCGCACGGGAAGCGGGGGTACCCGATTACAACGCGCACGTGACCGTGACGCCGTTGAAAGAGAACCAGCCGTCGTGAATATTCGTATTGAAGACAATGCTGTGCGCTTCCGCATCAGCCCCCAGGAACTCGCGCGCCTGAACGACGAGGGCCGTCTGGAATCCGCCGTCCAATTGTACACCGAAGACGGCGCCGCCCTTGAAGGCGAATTTATCTATGCCCTGGCTGTCGAGCGGGAGTTCGGCGCGACACGGTGCCGGATCGAGCCAAGCTTCATTCTATTTATCCTCCACCCCGGCGATCTCGCGATCTTGAATGCCCAGCCCGAAGAAGGCTTCGTGCATACGCGCGATTCCGTTGGGGCCGGCGGCCAGCGGCACCTGTTCAAAGCCTGGGTGCAGGTTGACCGCCACAAGAGCAACCCCGAACGAGGGCGAACGAAAAGTTCGCTCTACCGTGAATAGCCCCCCAATTACACCGTCCATACCAGTCGAGCACAGCGGTTCAAACACTTGATCTCGTTGACCAAGGTATCCATGCCTGAACCCGAAACCATAAGCGCCCCCACCGACACCCACGGTCGCCCGATGCATGATCTGCGCATTTCGGTGACGGATCGATGCAATCTCCGCTGCACCTATTGCATGCCTGAGGAGCACTTCGGTGAGAAGTATGAATTCCTTCAGCGGAGCGATTTGCTTTCCTTCGAGGAAATCGCGATGGTGGCGCGTGCGGCGGCGGCGCTGGGCGTGAAGAAACTGCGCCTGACGGGTGGCGAGCCCTTGCTGCGTCGCGATCTCCCGGTGCTCGTGGGGATGCTGCGCGAGATTCCGGGCATCGAGGACATCGCCCTCACCACCAACGGTCTGCTGCTGCCCCAACTCGCGCAACCGCTCAAGGACGCCGGTGTGGATCGCATCACGGTGAGCCTCGACTGTCTGGACGACGCCATATTGGAGCGAATCAGCGGACGACCCATCACGTCGGCGCAGGTCCTGGCGGGGATCGACGCGGCGCGGGACGCGGGCTTCACCAAACTGAAAGTCAACGCGGTAGTCCAGCGCGGCGTGAATGACGACCAAATCCTGCCTCTGGCCGAGCACTTTCGAGGTACCGGCGTCATACTCCGCTTCATCGAATTCATGGACGTGGGCACGCTCAACCATTGGAATCTGGCCGCCGTCGTGCCCGCAGCCGAGCTGCGCGATGTTATCGCCGCGCGCTATCCACTGGAGGTCACCGCGCCGAACTACGCGGGCGAGGTGGCCGCGCGTTACCGCTACGCGGACGGTCAGGGCGAGATCGGCTTCATTTCCTCCGTGACCCAGCCCTTCTGCCGCGATTGCACCCGCCTGCGCCTGGCGCCGGATGGGGACGTGTACACGTGCCTCTTCGCCGGCCAGGGACACCCGCTGAAGCCGATGCTCCGCGCGGGGGCCACGCTGGCGACGATAACCGATAAACTTCGCGGCATCTGGACCCATCGCAGTGACCGCTACTCCGAAATTCGCACTGAAGCATCAGTACGATCCGAAAAAGTGGAGATGTATCACATCGGCGGGTAGGGACAGCGGCGCCTCGCGACTGAACCAGGCGGAGTGAATTGATCGTAGCGCTCAGTACTTTCGTCAGATGACTTGCACTCCGACCGGCGCGGGTGTCCTGTCGCTTGCGAGGTGGGCCCGCACAATCACCGAACACCCGCTTTGCATAGGTGACCGAAGAGCAATATCCGCCACGAACAAGCAGTTCCCATGATTGCACTTGATCGCGACCTCAGAGGACAGGACAGCCGCGCCGGTTGTGGCGTACCAGGCACGTAATGGCGTACTATTACCAATGGGCAGTCCGCTTCGCCGTCCGAGTCGCGTGGCGCCGCTGTCCCTGCGATGGAGCTTCCATGTTTACCCATATCGATGAAAACAACCTCCCCGGCGTGGTGGATGTGAGCGGCAAAACTGCCACGCTGCGCACGGCCACGGCACGGAGCATCATCACGGTGCCCGACGCGGTCATGGCGGCGCTGGTGGATGGCGAGATCCAGACGAAGAAGGGCCCCGTGTTCCAGACGGCGATCATCGCGGGCACCATGGCGGCCAAGCAGACCAGTAACTTGATTCCCCTGTGCCATCCCCTGCCCCTGGAAGGCTGCAAGATTTCGATTGTGGCCCAGCCGCCGAATGATATCGTCATCGAGTGCAGCGTGAAGGTTCACCACAAGACGGGCGTGGAGATGGAGGCCCTCACGGGCGCGAGCATCGCCGCCCTCACCATCTACGACATGTGCAAGGCTTTTTCCCACGATATGGTGATCAAGGAAACGCGATTGATAGAAAAACATGGTGGCAAGCGCGATGTGAAGAGGGATCCTTTGAGTCCGACCTGAGCTGTCGCGCCTGACGGCGCTCAATCACAGCCGAGACGGCTGTGCCACATTCTCTGCAGACGTCATGCCCCATCAGACCCATACGACCCATGACTCCACCCGCAAAACCCCTCACTATCACTTACTACGCCATCCTGCGCGAGCAACGGGGCCTCTCCGAGGAATCCCTGGAAAGCGCCGCCGCCACGCCGGGCGAACTCTACGAGGACCTCCGCGCAGCGCACGGCTTCTCCCTGACTTCCCACCAGCTCAACGTAGTAATCAACGACGCCTTTCAGCCGTGGAACACGCCGCTGAACGCGGGCGACCATGTGGTCTTCATCCCGCCGGTCGCCGGAGGCTGATCATGTTTTCGATCTCCACCGAGCCCCTGGACCCCCAGGCCCTGCGCGCGTCTGTGCGTAATGTACGGGCCGGCGGCTACGCCTCTTTCGAGGGCTGGATCCGCGATCACAATGAAGGCAAGGCCGTCACCGCGCTGGAGTACGAGGCCTACGAAACGGTCTGCATCACCGAGGGCAATACCATCATCGCCGAGGCGAAGCGGCGTTTCGGCGTGCTGGAGGCCCGCTGCGTCCACCGGGTGGGTGCGCTCGATCTGGAAGACATGGCCGTCTGGGTCGGCGTGAGCGCCGCCCACCGTGGTGAGGCTTTCGACGCCTGTCGCTACATCATCGACGCGGTAAAGCACCGCCTCCCCATATGGAAAAAAGAATACTACGCGGACGGCGACTCAGGCTGGGTCAACTGCGAGCGATGCGCCCATAGCCATGGGCCCGCCCTCGCGGAAAACGACTACTACGCCCGCCAGACCAACCTGAAGGACGTGGGCGAGGCGGGCCAGGATAAACTGCGCCGGGCCAGCGTGCTCATCGTGGGTGCCGGTGGACTCGGCTCGCCCGCCGCTCTCTATCTCGCCGCCGCGGGTGTGGGACATCTGGGAATCTGCGAACGCGACACGGTGGCCCCCTCGAACCTCCATCGCCAGATCCTCTTTCGGGCGGCCGACGTGAGCAAGTCCAAAGCCCTTCTGGCCCGCGACGAACTCGCTGCCTTGAATCCCTTTATCACCATCGAAATTCACGAAGAGCGGATCGGCCCCCACAACGTGGATCGCATCATTGCCGGGTATGACGTTCTGGTCGATGGCACGGACAATTTCGAGGCCAAGTTCCTCCTGAACGACGCCGCCGTGCGCCAGGGCAAAGTCCTGGTCCAGGCGAGTATCTACCAGTATGAAGGCCAGCTCTTCGTCTACCATCCCAAGGCGGGGGGGCCCTGCCTGCGCTGCCTCTGGCCCGAGGTTCCGGAGCCCGGCTGCGTGGGAAGTTGCGCGGAGGTCGGTGTGCTCGGCGCGGTACCCGGCGTACTGGGTTCGCTCCAGGCCATGGAAGTGTTGAAGCAGATCCTGGATTTACCGGGCAGACTGCAGGGCGATACGGTATTTTTCGATCTTCTCTCCCTCCGGTCCCGCCGGGTGCGCGGTTCGCGCAACCCCGCCTGTGGGGTATGCGGGAGCAAGGCCCCCACGGAACCCGCCCCCCCGGAAGAACCCCTGGAAATCGAGGCCCATGAACTGGATGAATTAGCGGAATCCTTCAGCCTCATCGACATACGGGAAGCAACGGAACAGGATTATCCCCTGCCCCGGGGGGCCTTCGCCCTTCCCGCGAGTCAGTTTCCGCCGGATGGCGCCAATCTCGATTGGCCCAAGCCCTGGATCCTGTGTTGCGCGCGGGGTATGCGGAGCCGGTACCTTGCCATTGCCCTGCGCCGGGCGGGCCACCCCAGGGTCTATTCTCTGACGGGCGGTGCGAACGCCCTGCGGCCCCAAAAAGAATGCGGCCATGACCAGCGCGATTGACTTCGACGCCTTGATCCTCGCGGGCGGCGAGAGCCGGCGCATGGGTACAGACAAAAGCCTCCTGCCCTTTGGCGGGCGTACCCTCATTGAGCATATCGCGGACCAGTTAATTCCGATTGCACGGGAGGTCCGCATCAGCACCGGCGGCCAGGCCCTCCACGCCGGTCTGGGCCTTCCGCTGGTGCCCGATATCCAGCCCGGTTTCGGGCCCCTGATGGGCATCGCTTCAGGGCTGCGGACGTCGTCGCGCGACTGGACGCTGGTCGTGGCAACCGACATTCCAGAGCTTCCCCTGAAACTGCTGGATACACTGTGGGAATACACCGGCGGCGCGCGGTGTATTGTTCCTAGGACCTCCGATGGTCGGATTCACCCCCTTTTTGCACTCTACCACCGGACGCTGGCCGAAGAAATGCTGGCCTTCCTCCACCGGGGAGAGCGCCGCGTGCTCGATTTTATCGGGTGCTGCGGGGCCACGATCCTGGAGGCGCCAGCGGTAAAAATTGCGAATTTGAATGATCGAAGCGCCTACGAAGCGGCCCTGGAGTGGCCCCCGAATGCCGGGGCCGAAACCTCATAATTTCTCTAGCCATTTGGACTACCTTTGGCTATAATGTTTTCCTAGATCAGTTGCCCCGCCACCGCAGGTCATCATGGGATGGCGCGGCAAGAAGACGAGCCCGGGTTGCTCACCGATTTTTAACCCCATTTTTCCGCATCATGCGGTACAATGGCGGAGCGATAGGTTAGTGGACAGGTGGCCGCAGCAGGAAGTGCGGCGTTTTGGATGTCATATTGGTTTGGCTGGCCCGAAATAGATCGGCCTGTTGGACAAGCCTTGGGTCCGGTACTGGTGCTGCCAGTTTCGGGCGTGGAACTGCCGGGTGATTTGTGCGGTTGATCACCAGGTGGTGGAATTCAGGAAACGCACAGGATCGACGAGACCAGACGGAATGAATATCTACGCAGGGAATTTATCGTACTCGGTAACGGATGAGGACTTGAAGGAGATCTTCGGGGCATATGGCGAGGTATCCCGCGCCAATGTCATCAGCGATCGCGAAACCGGGCGCTCCAAGGGCTTCGGCTTCGTCGAAATGCCCGTGGACGCCGAAGCGAAACAGGCCATTGATTCGCTTAACGGCAAGGACATCAAAGGGCGCAGTATTAACGTGAACGAGGCGCGCCCCCGTCCTGAACGCCCGCAACGGGCTCCGCGCCGCTACTAACCCACGTAGCGCCATCGCCATAACAGGATTAAACCTGCGGCATCCTGCCCTTTTTCAAAAAACGGGCGGGATGCCGAAGGGAGTTTTTTGTTTGCGCGGAGTTTCGCCCCCGCCACGCCCGGGCGAACCTCCCCAAACTTCGCCCGCGCCCCGAGGTCACCATGATTCGTTACGAAGACGCCGTCGCCCGCGTTCTACAGACGGCCTGGCTGCTTGAACCCGAGCGCATCCCTCTGGCCACCGCGCTGAATCGAGTCCTCGCCGAATCCGTCTTCGCCGACCTCGATATGCCCCCCTTTAACAAGTCCTCCATGGATGGATACGCCTGCCGCGCAATCGACGCTTTCACGCCCCTGCATGTCTTGGAGCATGTACCGGCGGGCCAGGTGCCCCGCTTTGCCATCACGCCCGGTTCGTGCTCGAAGGTCATGACCGGTGCGCCGATCCCCGACGGGGCCGACTGCGTCCTTATCGTGGAAGAGATGGAGGAGCTGAGCGCCGATCAGGTCCGCTTTACGGGCAGCCAGCCGCGCAGCCATATCGTCCCCCGGGGCGACGACCTTCGCGCGGGGGATCGGGTGCTCGAATCGGGCACCCTGCTTCGACCGCAACACTTGCCCGTACTGGCTTCCGTCGGCTGCACCGAGCCCCTCGTTCGTCGGTGCCCGAGGGTTGCCGTAATTGCCACGGGCGATGAACTCGTATCGCCCACAGTCGCACCCGGCCCAGGGCAAATCCGCAACAGCAACAGCGCCCAGCTCACGGCCCTGGCCCTGGAGGCAGGCGCGCGGGCGCGTGACCTCGGGATCGTGCATGACAACGAGTCAGACCTCCGCGCCGCGTGGGAGCGTGCACTGGCTGATCACGATGTGGTCCTCAGCACGGGCGGGGTCTCCATGGGGGACTACGACCTCGTGCCGGATATTCTCAAGCATCACGGATTCGAAACGCATTTTGACCGCGTGGCCATCCAGCCGGGGAAACCAGTGCTCTTCGCCACCCACCCCGACAAAGCGTGCTTTGGCCTCTCGGGCAACCCGGTTTCCAGTTTCCTCCAGTTCATGCTCTTCGCTGAGCCCTTTCTGCGCAAGCTCCAGGGTACCACAAGCCAGGCGCGCGTCGTCCCGCTGGTACTGGGGGAAACCTTTACCCGTCGCAATCCTGGCCGGATGGGCTGGGTACCCGTGCGCATCGACGAAGCCGGCCGGGTTCGGGCCATCGAGTTTCACGGCTCCGCCCATATCAACGCCTTCACTACCGCCGATGGCCTCATCGCATTTCCTATGGACGTGGACACGCTCCAAGAGGGCGATGTGGTCCCAGTGCGTTTATTGTGATGCATAATGTTGCAGGGACGGCAAAGACGGAAGGCCACTTTTACCTGGTTTCCCTGATGCCCCTGTTGTCCCTGCAAAGAGTTTCGTATTCCCAGAACACCGATGAGTCGCTCAACAAGAGAGAGCCCCATGACCCAAAGTATCTCGCCAGTCACAAGCGCTCTGACGACTATCGGTCTGAGCATCGCTGAAGCCAAAGGCCAGCCCCACACACCCGCCGCCCAACTTCGCGTCACGCGCAACGGCATCGAGGGCGACCGCCATGCGGGGCCCGGCTTGCGCCAGATCAGTTTCATGCATGTGGATGTGGTCGCGACCCGATTCCCGGACGCGGCACAGGATCAAAGGGCGGGTCTTGGCCAGGAGAACATTCTCCTCGATGGCGAGGGCCTCGGCGAGGTCCGGTTGCTCGACACCCTCGAATTCGGCGACGCCCTCCTTGAAATTACCCAAATCGGCAAGCGGGTCAATGAATCGGGACGTGAACTCTGCGGTTCGGAGAGCAAATGTCTCCTGGGCGATTTCGGGGTCTTCGCGCGCGTCGTCCACGGCGGAACCATTGAGGCCGACCACAACATCCTGCACCAGCGGCGCGTGCTCCGCGCCCATATCATCACCGTGAGCGATCGGGCGAGTCGCGGGGAATACGAGGATAAGAGCGGCCCCGCGGCAACGGAACTGGTGGAGCGCTGGTGTCGCGATAACCACTGGACCCCCTGGATCGAAACCCAGGTCATTGCCGATGAGGTATCGGCCATTGAGATGGCCCTCGCCAACGCCAGGGAAAGTCAGGTCGACCTGGTCATCACCACCGGCGGCACCGGCGTCGGCCCCAGGGACATCACCCCGGACGTGGTGGCGAGGCACGCCGATAAGCTCATTCCCGGCATCATGGACTACATTCGCCTGAAGCATGGCGAACGCATGCCCCTCGCCCTCACCAGTCGAAGCATCGCGGCGGTGATGGGCTCCAGCCTGGTCTATACCTTGCCGGGTAGCGTGAAGGCCATCCCGGAATATCTGGAAGAAATATTCAAGACCATGGAGCACATGCTCTTCCTCCTTAAAGGTGTTGCCCCCCACTGACGGATACCCACCCTGTAGAGGCCCGATCAAAATGAATCTCAAATTTTCTGTGGTCGCCCTGGCCACGATGCTTCAACTCACTGCGGCAACGGCTTCGGAA
This sequence comes from Candidatus Hydrogenedentota bacterium, assembly GCA_016791475.1. Lineage (NCBI taxonomy): Bacteria > Pseudomonadati > Candidatus Hydrogenedentota > Candidatus Hydrogenedentota bacterium. Next base: position 74,712 of record JAEUWI010000030.1, on the reverse strand, counting down.
CCCGTGGCTCCGCCGCCCGCGCCCACGCCTCAGGCGCAGGAGTCCCTCCGGCCCATGTTGACCCTGGACTGGAGCGCCGGAACCCACATGCCGCAGGGCATGCAGGACAATCACGTCAACTTGCTGGGCAACTGGGTTGTGAGCGTGCTCGGATTCTGCAGCGGCGCGGACGACAACTGGAAGCCGGGCAAGTATCCACGGGGATTCCTGAACAAAGCGTGGGCCCTCAATCTCGAAGACGAAGCCGCAGGCTGGATCGAGCTTCCGCCATTCCCCGGCGCGGCGCGGCAGGCGGGCAACGGCGCGAGCGTGGAGGGCGCCCTCTATCTCTGGGGTGGATTCAGCTATGACGCGCCCTACACGTATGCGGATGGATTTAAGTTGACGCACACCGGGGAGACCTGGAACTGGGAAGCCCTGCCGCCCCTGCCCTCCCCCACCTGCTGGACCGGCATGTCCGTCGTCGGCAAAAAGATTTACGCCCTTGGCGGCGCGGATTATGACGCCCAGGCCTTTTATTGCCTTCAGGATAGAACAGGCACGATAAAGGGTCTGGGGCAGCGCCTGATCATGTTCGACACCGAAAAACCCGAAGCCGGCTGGACCGAGAAGTCGAAACTACCCGGTACGGCGCGCTGTCTTACTGGGACACCCGTCGTGGATGGAAAAATATACGTGATCGGCGGCATTTCCATGCTCGCCACCGGCGCCTATGCCAATGTCGTGGACAACTGGCGCTACGACCCCGCTTCCGACCTGTGGGAGCGGCTTCGCGATCACCCGGTGTCTGCGTCGGGCTCCAGCTCAAGCACCACCGTGTTCGCCGATCGCTATGTGCTGCTCCCCGCGAGCTATCAATACGGGGTCATCGCGAACACGGACGGGAGCGAAAGCCCCGCCTATGGCACGCCACAGAAAGTTACCCGAACCTGGGAAAACCACCCGAGTTTCGCAAACACGCACTACTACAACCACCACTATGTCTATGACATCAAGACGGACAGCTTCGGCACGGCCACGTCGCTCCCCTTCGACGATGTGGCAAGTATCACCGTAGTGCGCGGTGACACGGCCTACCTGTTTCCCGGAGAAACCGCTGGTTTCTATTGGGAGGGCGAATACTTCGGCCATCACCCCGAATTTGTGCTCAAAGGTAAGATCAGCGAAGCGCCTGTCGAGTAAATTGCTACTCTATCTTAGCCCAGTGAATCCCCGTGTTGTTGGTCTCGGGCCCGGCATAGTAAACCAGTACCGCACCGCCGCCCGGCAGCGGCGCCACATTGGGCAGGCCCACTGAGAAGGCATACATCTCGGCCCAGGCATCCTGCATACTCCCTTTATCGACCGTTTGCGAGGCGCCCGCGGAGTCGTACACCACAATCACATCTTCGTCCGGCCACGTCTCGCCCCCGTCTTCACTGCGGCGGACGGTAATCTTCGGCGCGCCCCTTCGATCCACCACGGGCATCGCCAGCTCCCCATCTTCCAGCGCGAAGATCGGCCCCGGCTGCCCCGCAACGCCAGTGTCCTTGAGCGGACTCCAGCCCAGGCCCTCGTCGCGGGAATGACAGGTATGAATGTTCAAATAGGTCGCATGGCTCCGGTCGAAGGTCCAGAAGGCGTCGAAAAGTACGTCGTCGGCCAGAATCGAGGCCCGCTGATCCCAGTAGAAAATGCGATTTTCCGGGTCGCGGGTCACCACACTGTGGCGGGGCCAGGTCTTGCCCTCGTCCTCGGAAAAAAGCAGCACTGAAGCATGGTGCCAGGGTGCTGTATCAAGATACGGCTTGTTGAGTTCGATCTGGCAGACCAGGAGCCCGTCGTGGAATCGAAGAATCGGACCGGTCAGCGGCGTGGGCACGTTGAAAGGCGCCGTATCCATCAACCGGGGCGTGGACCACGTCGCGCCGTCATCCTCCGACTCCGCTAGAAAGATCTTCGTGTCCAGCAACCCCTCGGTCTCATCATTGAAGTAAGGCGCGTCCGGATTGGAAAAGTCCACCCAGTTTATCGCCGCCAGCAGTCTTCCGCCCTTCAGGCGCGTCAGCCCGGCGAAACGGAAAAGCCCCGCCTTACCTTCCACCTCGGGCGGCGAGAACGGCGCGAAGGGTTCGCGCCACGTGGCCCCACAGTCGTCGGACCAGGTGAGGTAGACCTGCTGGCCGGCATTCGGAACCTTCGCCGGGGCGCCCCGGAAGGCGCATAGCCAGCGTCCGGAGCGGGTGACGCAGGCGAGGGGGAAGGTGGCACTGGAATTGGGCCGCCCGGGCCCCGCCGCGAATATGGTTCCACTGCTTTCGACAATCATGGGGCGATCCTCCTTGGTACGGGTAGCGCATATTCAATGGACTCCGGGAATCCGGAATCCATCCTGGGCTCGTAAGTCCGGGAGCCGGTGCTGGCTCGACCGGGTTCATTGTGCTACGCTATGGCGCGCTCAACGCGCCAACCCATTAGAAAGGGAACCATGGGTCATTTGCAAGCCTTGGACATGTTCGTCATCGTAGCCTATTGCAGCCTTATGCTGTTTGTAGGCTGGTGGTCCTCCCGCAAGCAAAGTTCCACAGAGGAGTACTTTGTCGGAAGCCGCGGCATGAGCCCCTTCGTTGCCGGTATTTCTATCGTCGCCACCGTCGTCAGCTCCATTTCTTATCTCGCCGGTCCCGGAGAAATGGTGAAGAACGGTCCCGGCTGGATGTGGCAGATGCTCCACGCCCCCATCTCGTTTCTCGTCGTCGGCTATCTCGTCATCCCCCACATCATGAAGCACAAAGTGACCTCGGCATACGAACTCCTCGATGAGCGACTCGGCCCGGGCGTCCGCAAGACCACCTCCGCCATGTTCGTCCTCTCCCGGATCTTCTGGATGGGCCTCGTGATTTACACCTGCAGCCTCGCCGTCTCCACCGTTACCGGTCTGCCCCTGCGCGGGGTCCTGATCGGGGTGGGCGTCATCGGCACCGCCTACACCATCGTGGGCGGCATCCGCGCCGTGATGATCACCGATGTGATCCAATTCGGCATCCTCATCGGCGGGGCAGTCCTCAGCGTGCTCTATATTTCCTACCGCTGCGGCGGCCTGACCGCCTGGTGGCCGGACTGGTCCTCCCCCGCGCTGCAGGATTTGAATTGGCCCGTGCCCGAATTCTTCACCCTGGATCCGAACGTGCGCCTTTCCGTCGTGAGCGTCCTCATCTATGGCTGCTCCTACTGGATCATGACCGCCACGGGCGACCAGGTGGTCATCCAGCGTTTTCTAAGCACCAAAGATGCGCGGGACGCGCGGCGCAGTTTCGGACTTTCCATCCTGGGCGACGCGCTGACGAGCGGCGTGTTGTTCCTTACCGGCATGGCCCTGGTCGGTTTCTATCTCCGCTTCCCCGAGAACCTGCCCAAACCCGAGCTTGGCCTGACCGGCCAGGCCGATCAATTGTTCCCCCACTTCATCGGCGCCGTCCTCCCCGCCGGCCTGACCGGCCTCGTCGTCTCCGCCCTTTTCGCCGCCGCCATGTCCAGTCTCGACAGCGGCATCAACTCCATCAGCACCGTACTGGTCAAGGACTTCAAGCATCTCTTCGCCCGCAATTGCGAAACCGACGACCAGCAACTCGAGCGCGCGAAGTGGGTCGGCATTGCCGTGGGCGCCACCGCTATCGCCATGAGTTTCGGCGTGACCTACATGCCGGGGTCGAATCTCCTGGAAATCACCGTGCGCTTCAGCTCGGTCCTGGCCGCGCCCCTCTTTGTCGCCTTCGCCCTGGCTTTTTTTGCGAAGCGTTCAACCCCCGCGGGCGCTTGGGTCGGCATTGCCACCGGGGCGGCCCTGGGAATCACGTTGACCTTCTGGAAGGATATCGTTCACCTGGTAACCGGCGCGGAAAGCAACATGTCCATCACCTTCATCATGCCCCTGTCCGCCCTCGGCGCGTACACGGCGGGGCTTGTCGTCAGCCGATTCACCAAAGCCCGCGGCGAGCAGGCGTGAAACAGACCTCAGGATTTCGCCGGAATAAATGCGTCGGCATGTATGTCTTTCATGCTGGCGCCCGCCATGAAGGTCTTCCGCTGGACCTGCTTGACCAGTTCCGGGTTCCCGCAGAGATAGACCTTCCACCCTTTGAGGTCGGGAAAGGTGGTCAGTGCGATGGTATCCACCGCGCCACACCGCATCCAGGCTTCACCCGCTTCATCGCGAACACACACGTGGTACGTGAAATTGGGCCAATGCGCCTCAAGCGCCTGAAGCTCCGAGACGAGGTAGAGATCGCGCGCCGCCAATGCACCGTGAAAAAGATGAATCGGTCCCGTGTGGCCCTGGTGGAGCGCATCGCGCAGGATCGCATAGAGGGGCGCGAGTCCCGTGCCCGTACCCAGCAGCAGCAGGGGTTGCTCCGGATTCCCCCCCAGGTAGAAACAATTACCCAGCGGGCCCGCAATTTCAAGCGTGCTCCCGGCCGCCGCTTCGTGGTGCAGCCAGCCGCTCATACGCCCCCCCGGAACCAGCGCCACGTGGAACTCCAGATGCTCGTCCAGCCCCGGCACGCTCGCGATAGAAAAGCTGCGCACCAGCCCATCCGGCCGCACAAAATTGACGAACTGACCGGGACGATAATCAAAGGTCGAGTCGGCCCGCAGGCGCACCCGAAGCACCCGCTCGTTCATCGCCGACAGACCCATCACGGTGGCTGAAAAACGCTCCAGCGCGTCATCCACCCGGTTGACCACCATATCGCTTTCGGGATGGCAACAGCAGGATAAGAAGTACCCCTGGGCCCGGCGCACCTCGCTCACGCCCTTCTGGGCTGCCGCCGGCACGGGTCCACCCGAACTGCGCAACATGCAACTGTGGCAGACTCCGCTGCGGCAGGAGTTGGGTATCGCGTGCCCGTGACGTTCAAGACACTCAAGCACGGATTCTCCATCCAGCAGGGCATGGGGAGTCGAAGAAAAAAGTATGGTCGGCATGAAGGTTCTCTCGGCGGTGCTGCGGGTGGCCGGGGCAGGCGCGATGACTTGCCTGGCGGGGGCGGCAAAGGTCCACCCCCGGGCGCCGGCGGCGCCGGCGCCCGCTGGAGGGTTGACCGCTCAGGTGTTTCTTGGGATTCCCCCGCTCAGGCGCTGCGGCCCAGGACGTCTTCCCGCGTGGATTCGGCAATGGTGAGCACTTGATCGATCAGTTCCTGCGCCACACCCATCTCCCGCAGGGTCTTCCCAAGATTCTCCGCCACCGCGTCGAAGTGACTGTCGTTCAGGCCCTGCTGGACTAGATGGGCATGCCCGCGCTTCATGTCCGCGCCCGTGTAGTTGTGCGGTCCGCCGAAGGCCATCGTCAGGAAAGCTTTCTGCTTCTGCGCCTGCCGCTCCATATCCACACCGTCAAAGAAGTGGGCGATCCGGTCGTCCGACAACACGTGGCGGTAGAAGAGATCAACGGCCCCGTCCACCGCGGCTGAACCGCCAAGCTGCTCGAATAATGTGCTCATATAAATTCTCCGTGGTTGCTGCACTGGCCCGCGAACACACCTCGCGCGTGAGACGCCGGACCCGGTCCGGCGCCGCGAAGCGCGGTGCCCAACAAACATGCATTGAGAATCAATCTTATACCACACAAACTCAAATGTCAACCGGGCCGGGTTACGTGCTATAATTTCGATAGATCTCTGGAGTACCCTCCCATGCAATTGACCCAATACACCGACTTCGCCCTCCGCACCCTCCTCTATCTCGCCCTCACCACGGAGAACGTGACCATTACGGAGATAGCAGAGCGCTACAATATTTCACGGAACCATCTTGTGAAGGTAGTGCACAACCTGGGCAAACTTGGCTATATCACTACGGTTCGCGGGCGGCAGGGCGGCCTGCGCCTGGCGCGCGCGCCCGAGAGCATCAATCTGGGGGAAGTGGTCCGGCGGACGGAACCCAACTTTCATCTGGTGGAGTGTTTCGACCGCGTAAACGACCGGTGCATCCTGACCCCGGGCTGCCAGTTGAAGGGCGTGCTGGGAAAAGCTTTCAAGGCATTCATGGGCGTTCTGGACGAGTACACCCTGGCTGATCTCATCAGCAACCGCCGGGAACTCGAGCGCCTGCTGAACAATCCGGCTAAAACCAAGTCCTGAGCACCTCTCACCGCGCGATAACGCGGGCGAAATAGTCGATCGTGGGCTTGAGCCCCTCTTCCAGCTTGATGGTCGGGCTCCAGCCCAGCTTTTCCCGCGCCAGACTGATATCCGGCTTTCGACGCGTCGGGTCGTTTTCGGGCAGGGGCTTGAACACGAGTTCCGAGGACGAACCCGTCAGACGGATCACGGCCTCGGCCAGCTCCCGGATTGTGAACTCGTCCGGATTGCCCAGATTGACGGGGCCGTGGAAATCCTCCGTGTCCATCATCGTCATCATGCCCCGAATCAGGTCCTCGAAATAACAGAACGAACGCGTTTGCTCGCCGTCTCCATAAAGGGTGATCGGCTCGCCCCGCAGGGCCTGCACCACGAAATTGCTCACGACCCGCCCGTCGTTCACCTGCATGCGGGGTCCGTAGGTGTTGAATATTCGGATGACGCGAATATCCACCTTATTCTGGTGGTGATAATCGAAAAAGAGCGTCTCCGCCACGCGCTTTCCTTCGTCATAGCAGCTTCGGGGACCGATCGGATTTACATTTCCCCAGTAGGATTCGACCTGGGGATGAATGGCCGGATCGCCGTACACCTCCGACGTGGACGCCTGGAGTATCCGCGCGCGCACCCGCTTCGCGAGACCCAGCATGTTCAGCGCGCCCATCACGCTCGTCTTGATGGTCTTCACCGGATTGTGCTGGTAGTGCACGGGAGAGGCCGGGCACGCCAGGTTAAAGATCCGGTCGGCCTCGATCAGGATCGGCTCGGTGACGTCGTGGCGGATCAATTCGAATCGGGGGTGCCCAAGCAAGTGAGCGATATTCTCCCTGCGCCCTGTGAAGAAATTGTCAAGGCACATTACTTCCTCGCCCCGATTCAACAGGGCCTCACAGAGATGGGAACCGAGGAAACCCGCGCCGCCGGTGACCAGATTGGTGTGGGACATGTATGCTCATCCTTACCCGGCGGGATTCCGCCATTGCCGATGCCAGAAATCGCCCGAACTCTACCACAACGCCGTCTCTTTCGCGAAACGACCCACCGGAAACAGTCCCCTCTGCGGTCTAACTGGGATCTTCCAGCAGTATCTCGTCCGGATCGGACTCCGATGGGGGGGCGACCGGCGGCGGCTCGTAGGCCTCGGGATGCGCCAGATGCTCAGCATCTCCATCCCGCGTCTCGTCAGGCTTCGGGGCCCGTTGCTCGGGAAGATAGGGAAGAATTCGCGGCGTTTCGGAGAGATCGTTGAGGCATAATGTCGCCCCCATGGAGATTGCCTGATCCCGGAGCCCCGTACCACCGCCATACATGAAGAGGGGAATCTCGCCCAAGCCCGGCGACTGGCGGATGAGGGGCAGAACCTCTATCGCGGACAGCTCTCGCTGTTCAAAGCTTATCAAGATCCCGACCGCCTCGCAGGAGTGCAGGCGATAGCCAAGGTCGAGAATGCCGGCGGCCTCTATGACCTCAAAGGCGCTGTTTGCAAGAGATTGCTGCACCATTTCGACGTCCAGCTCATTTCTAGACAGCACCAGTATCTGCGGGTGGGGCGCGGACTCGCCCCGCTCCGTCGCGATTTTCCGCGCCACGAAAAGCTGAATGCCATGGTCCTTTTCATCCACCGCCTGAAACTGGCAGCCATACTTGACGCCCTGCCCCGGCACGGAGCGGCGGTTGCGCACGATGACGGGCCGGTGGCTGACCTGTCCGCCGTCCGGCATTCGGAAGGTGAGGTACAACACCGCGCCAACGGCCACATCCGCGTTCATCAGCACACTGCACCCGCCGCCGCTGAGGTCATCGATTGTGGCATTGCAATTGGCCCCATCCTCCAGCTCGATGGCGCAGGGGGTCTGTATCGCCACCCGTTCGTGCTTGCGCACCTGCACCCGGGCCACCTCCCGGGGCCAGTACAACTGGATCAGGGGAAAGCCCGCGTTCAGGCCCTGCTCCGCAAACACGGCGCTGAAGCCCCACACCTCCCCCTCGTGCATGAACCGGATCACGCACTCCTTGCCCTGGCGGACCACCGGCATGGCGTATCCGGAGACCATGCCCAGCAACAGGTAGTGCCCCAGTTCCCAGCCGCGCAGCCGGGCGGGAAAGCGCCTGGAATTCGGGCTTCCCGGACTGGCGTCAAGAAAGACTTCCATGCCCACTTTCAGACAACGCTCAAGTGCCATCGCGCAAGCGTTGTGGTCGGATCTTGCGGACGGGGTGCCTGAATTTTCTTCTTCCATTGCTCCCACCTCTACGCGCTCCAGCATCGCTGGATACGGCGCATTAAACCTGGAATACCGGCCCCAGCCGCTAGAGTCTCCCCGGGGCCACGGCGATCAGGAGGTCCAACTTGAAAATGTTCCTCCCTCCCCGGCCAGCCTCGCCAACAGGGGAGCGGGCTCCCAAAGTGCGCCGTGTTGCTCGTGAAAAGTCAGCACGCGCGCATAGACCTTGTCCAGCCCGATTTGATCCGCGTAGCACATCGGCCCTCCCCGAAACGCGGGAAAACCGTAGCCGTAGACGTAGATAATATCGATATCCGAGGAGCGCAGGGCGATACCCTCCTCCAGTATGCGAGCCCCCTCGTTGATCAGCGCGTAAATACAGCGCTCCACGATTTCCTCCGGGGATATGGCGCGCCGGGCGATCCCGTGGCGCTCGGCTTCGGCGAGGCACAGGGCCTCCACCTCTGGATCCGGCGTCGCGGCCCGTGTGGCCGGGTCGTAGATATAGAACCCCCGCCCCGTCTTCTGGCCGTAGTGGCCTATCTCGCAGATCTTGTCCGCGATCTCGCAATAGCGCTGGCCCGCCGGGCGCGTGGCGGCCTGGCGCTTCCGGATTCGCCAGCCCACATCCAGCCCCGCCAGATCGCTCATGGCGTGGGGGCCCATCGCCACGCCAAAATCATGGATCGCCCGGTCCACCTCATTCGGGGTCGCGCCCTCCTCCAGAAGAAACAGCGCCTCCCGGATGTAGGGATCGACCATTCGGTTGCCCACAAAGCCATCGCATACCCCCACCAGCACCCCCACCTTCCGGATCGCCTTGCTCAGGGCAAAGGCCGTGGCAATCACCTCTTTCGATGTCTCCCGGCCACGGACAATCTCCAGCAGACGCATGATGTTGGCCGGGCTGAAAAAGTGCAGCCCGATGACCTGGTGCGGGCGCGAGATGCTCGCCGCGATCTCGTCGATGTCCAGCGTCGAAGTATTCGTAGCCAGAATGGCGTCCGCCTTGCAGACCGCATCCAGCGCCTTGAACACCGTTTTCTTAAGGGCCATCTCTTCAAACACCGCCTCGATCACGATATCCACGTCCGCGAGGTCGTCATAGGATAGTGTCGGGCGTATAAGCGCCATGGTGGCATCCATCTGGGCCTGCGTCATGCGCCCCTTCTTCACCCCGCTGGCGTAGTTCTTCGCAATCACCGCCAGACCCCGATCCAGTCCCTCCTGACTCGCGTCCAGCAGGTACACCGGAATGCCGGCATTCGCGAAATTCATTGCGATGCCACCTCCCATCGTGCCCGCACCGATGACGGCGCCCAGGCGGAGCGGACGCACCGGGGTGTCTTTGGGTACGTCGGGGATCTTGCCGGCCGTTCGTTCTGCAAAAAACAGATGACGTTGCGCCCTGGACTGGTCCGAGTGAAGGCACGCGTCAAAGATCTCACGCTCCCGGGCGAGACCTTCGTCCATAGAGGTCTTCGTGGCGATCTCCACACAATCGATGGCGCGCTGCGGCGCGTCGAATCCACGGCGCTTCTTGCCGTAATCCCGGCGGGCCGCCTCAAAAATGCCCGGGTCGAAGCCCTGCAGCTTCTCTTCGAGATCGCGCACGCGCCGGAGCGAGGTCGGACCCGCCGGAAGCGCACCCGCAAACGCCACCGCTCCTTCGAGCAAGTCGCCGTCAACGATCTTGTCCACAAGACCCAATTCCAATGCGCGGGCGGCACCGATGGGCAGACCGGAAGCAATCATTTCGAGCGCGGCCTCCGGGCCGACCAGCCGGGGAAGGCGCTGCGTGCCGCCGGCGCCGGGAACCAGGCCGAGGGACACCTCGGGAAGGCCGCACTTCGCCCCCGGAACCGCCACACGATAGTGACAACCCAGGGCCGTTTCCAGGCCGCCACCCAGCGCCGTGCCGTGCAGCGCCGCCACTATGGGCTTGGTGCTCGCCTCAAACGCCGCAATGACTTCATCAAGCCAGGGGGCGGACGGTGGACGGTCGAACTCCGTAATGTCCGCGCCCGCAATGAAGGTTCGGCCCGCGCAAGTCAGCACGAGGGAAGTTACCCCGCCATCTGAGAGGCCCGCGCTCAGCGCATCCAGCAATCCCTGTCGCACGGCGACGGAAAGGGCGTTCACCGGGGGGGAGTCGATTGTGATCACGCCCGTACTGCCGGCCGCGTGGTAGGAAACAACTGCACTCATGAAACGGCGCTCCTCCGCATTGATTCCACACTTGGCCCGCCGACTCGGCATCGACCACGAAGTGGGTGTTGCCGCGCATTGCGGACCGCGCATAGCTTACACAAGTCTCTGAAGTATAACCAAGTAGGACTTGCAGACACCCGCGCGGGTTTCGCTTGTCAAGCTCCGGGACCGCCGGGGACTACCGCATTTCAACGTTGCGCCTTTATTTGATTGCCCAGTTTCCGCACTTGTACCCCTGCGGAAGCCTCTGCTACGATGGCTGGGAAAGTGGGTGTGTCCGGCACGACCAGCGCCACGGAGCGCGGGTCGCGTAATCCTGTGCATATCGCCTTTCCGGGGTGACAACGCTGGCGGAGAGCTATTGCTTGCTTAAGAGGTTGATCGATTTCGTTGCATCGCCCCCGCCGGGAAACGCCCCCAGACTCACCCTGCAGGATATGGCGCTCTGCGCGCTCTGGGTGGAAACCCAGTCCAAGAGGGCGGAGTCGGACGCCACCGCGCAAGCCCTGACCGGCGCCGTCCAGCGCTGGACCGCCGCACCCGACACCCCGGACCTGAATACTTCCGGTCGCCGTCACCAGTTCCTCCTGCGCGACCTGATAGAACTGGTCCGGGCGCACCGCGTCGAAGTACTCATGGCCGAAGAGGTCGCCTTTCTCACCGCGACCCTCAACCTGGCCCGAACGGTTGGCACCCACGCCGTGACCGCGCGCGTTACCGCACTGCTGGAGCCCCACGCCGCCGCCCTTGAAGCGCGCAGGGCCGCCAAGGAGCCCACGCCCGGCCTCGCCACCCTCGAACGCCGGATCCAGTACGTGACGGAACGCGAACTGCTCGCGGCGGAAACCGCCTTCATTCGCCTCCTGGCCGGAATCGAGTTGCCCTGCCGGGGTCCCGTTTTCAAAGCCTCGACCAACCTGCGCATCCTGGGAGACGTGCCCGACGGGTGCACGGTCGTGGTGGAAAACGATGGAATCTGCTGCGTCGACGGCTACGTCATGGGGCGGGTTCTGTCCAGACGCCAGTGCGAAATCCGGCACAACATTTCCGGCGTGGCCATCGTCCTGACCGGCCACATTCGCGCCCGCGGCGTGATCAACAACGCCGTGGCCATATCCAAGATGGGGAGTGTGGTCTGTGTGAACGCTCAAGGCCCCAGGCTTGTTTTCGCCGGGCAATCCATCGTGGTGGAAGATACCGCACTCATGGGCAGACTGATCACCCGCCAACTCCACGTCGGACGGGAAGTCCGGGGAAGCCGCCTGGAAATATCCGGCGAAGCCAGCGCCCAGCACTTCCGGCACCTCGGCATGAGCAGCGTTTCCATCGTCCTTCGCCGGGAGCTTTCCTGCGCCGACTTCGGCGAAGTCACCGGCGCGGAGCTCAACCAGCTCCTCTCACGCGCCTATGGCCTGCGCCGCCACGCAAGAAACTTCTCCCACCTCGCGGTGGCCGCAAAGCGCGAAGCCGACCACTCGGCGCAGTCGGTGCTCATGTTCCTGTTTGGCGGCGGCGAGGTCCAGAAGCGGCTCGAAAGCCTCCTGCGCAGCCAGCGGCGCCACGCCTTCATCTCCAATGTCGTGCTCAACCTCCAGAACATGCTCAACGATGCGCGGGAAGATTTGTTCCAACCGGTCGCAGGCGGGGAGGAGAACTTGCCCGCGGCCACCGTCGCACTGGATGCGTTGGACGATGACGACTTGAAGGCGGCCGAGGCCGAAGCCGCAACGCTGGAGAACTCCCTGCGATCGAGGGCCCTCGACCGGCGGCAGCGCTCCCTGCTCATGGAAACGGCCCACAACAAACTGGCGGCCATGAAGATCCTTCAGAGCCAGATGGCCGATCAGGTGGTTCAGGAGGAGCGCGCCATGCAGAACATGGAAAAATATGAGCAAATCCTCGCCGGCGGAGGCAAAGAAGCCACGAAGCTGGATGTGCTCTTCCGCATTATTCCCGCCCTGCAGGGCCAGGCACCCGACAGCCAGCTGGGAAAGCGACTACGCTCGAACTTCGCCGTGCTGGCCCTGCGTAATGTTGATCGCGCCGTGCGCCGCGCGAACGAGTTTGAGGTGAAGGCCGCGGAAAACCTCAATAATTTCCGCGCGGTCTCGGATCAGCTTGGCAAGGACTACCAGATACGGATCCTGGAAAACCCCGAAGATGAAGGAAACGCCGCCCGCGTCACGGGGCGATTCGAAGCCGGCGCGCGAATCTACATGGACGATTATATCGAGAACATCGCGAGTGCGGCACCCGACGCGCTGATTATCACCCCCGAGGACGACGCCATCCGCACCTATCTGCGCAGTGGCGCCGGAACCCGGTTCCACACGGCGGAATAGTCCCCGTCAGTCCGATTTACAGACCCTGAGCCCCATAAAGTCCGAGGTCGTGTCCGGTCGGGCGTACCAGCCTCGATAGGCGCTTCGGCATTCCGGCGTGATGATGCACCAGCTCCCCCCGCGGGTAATCCGCTCCTCGATCCCGTCGTCAATCCATGCAGCCCCCCCGACCGGCGCACCGTTATAGTCCTGATGGTGGTGGTCCTCGCACCACTCGCACACGTTGCCGTGCATGTCGTGGAGCCCCCAGCCGTTCGGCTTCTTCTCGCCCACCGGATGCGTGCGCCCGTTTGCGATCTCATGGTTCCAGGCGTACTCGTTGAGCAGCCCGGGATCGCTCCCGAAGCACCAGTCCCCGGGCTCTCCGGCGCGGCAGGCATATTCCCACTCCGCCTCGCTCAACAGCCGAAAACGGCCCGCGCCCTGGGCGGTGAGCTTCCGAACGAACTCCTGGCAGTCATGCCAGCTTACATTCTCCACGGGCAGGTTGGGATCGCCTTTGAACACGGACGGATTTCCACCCATGATCGCCTCCCATTGGCTCTGGGTAACCGGATACTTCCCCACCCAGAGTCCCCGCGATATCGTCACCGGGTGGCGCGGCTCCTCCTCCACTGAACCGTCATCGCTGCCCATGTAAAAGGTGCCCGGTGGAATCCAGACCAGCTCGATGCCCGCAACGGTGATCGGCTCCCTGGCCTGCTTCTCCTCGTCCTGGCGCTTGCGCTCCATCCCCGCCGGAATCGCCTTCTCCAGCATGGCCGCCGCGGCAAGATAATGCTGCTTCGCGGCGGTAAAGTCCGGAAGGGAACGGCGCGCCCGATCAATACACAAGTTCGCCTGCGCGATCTCGTCCCGGGCAAAGGGCGCAACACCCTGCACATCGATCAACTTGCGCAGTTCCGCCACCCGTTCCCGAGGCGCGACCAGCGCCGCCTCGCCATGCTGCAGCGCCTGCTTCAACGCCTCTACGTACAACGTCGCCGCATGGTGGTAGGACTGGGTCGCCTTCCCCAGGGCCGCCGTCTCCCGGGCGCGCTTCTCCTCCATCGACGCCGTCGCAAAAGCCTCCGGGGCCAGGCGGTGGGCGTGGGCCGCCTCGGCCTTCGCCCGAATCGATTCCATTTTCTCCCGCGTCGCCTTCAGCGCCAGCATCTTGTCCATCAAGGCCTTGGAGCGCTCCACGGCCTCCTTAAATTTCGCCGACGCGTTGTTGAAGGCGTCACGGGCGGCGCCGTACTGCTTGAGTTGCTCGTAGGCCTCACCGTTCCGAAAGGCTTCCACCCCCTCGTTCAGTGGACCGTGGGCCAGTTTGTCGCCTCCGTTCCGCTTCGCATCCTGCGCGAGTTGGTAGGCCCTCAGTTTTACCAGCTTCATATCGTCCAGCGATACCAGATCGGGTGCCGCCGGGCTGGCGACCACGGTCCCCGCCGCCGGAATCAGACACTTCGCGAGCGCCTCGGCAAGTTCCGCCGCCCCGGAATAGCGATCTTCCGGATGGTGTGCCATCGCTTTTTCCACGATGGCGGTCACGGCGGCCGGCAGTTCCCGGCGCTCGCGCAGCGGCACGTGGCGGTTGGCCGAGATTTCGGACATGATGGCCTCGGCCGTGTCACCCCGAAAGGGCAGCGATCCGCACAACAGCTCATACAGCGTCACCCCGTGGGAAAAAACATCGGTCCGCGTGTCGCCCGCATATCCGCCGATTACTTCGGGCGCCATATAGGCCGGGGTGCCGCCGGGTGCGCCCCCTTGTTCGTTGGAGGTGGGGTCAAACAGCCGGGCCACGCCAAAGTCCGCAAGCTTGGCGCTGCCCCCCTCGATCTCCAGCAGGATATTCGCCGGTTTGATATCGCGATGAATAATGTAGCGCTTGTGGGCGTAGGCCAGCCCCTCCGCGCTTTCCTTGCCGATACGCAGGGCCATCTCGATTGGCAAGCCCTTGGGGTGGACCCGGAGCAGCATCCCCGCGTGGGACCCCACAAACTCCAGCACAAAGTATTTGCGACCCTGATACTCGCTGAACTCGAAGATGGTCACAATCGAAGGGTGCTTGCCCAGCGCCGCCACCGCCTTCGCCTCTTCCAGAAACATGGCCTCGTGGGATTTGTCCAGAAACTGGTGAAGAAACTTGATGGCCACATAGCGGCCCAGGGTTACATCGCGCGCCTTATACACCGCGCCGTAGGCCCCTTTGCCAAGCACAAACTCGATCTGATAGTGGCCAAGCCGGGTCCCGAGGAGCGGATCAACAAGAGGTTCGGCGCGCTCCAGACGCAGGGGGACCACGTCGTCCAACATGCTCTGCCGAACGTCTGAATATGTCATTGGCTCACCAATGCCCCGTTCCCACTCAGCCCTGACCGTCTGCCCGGTCACGATAACGCGTTCCACCCGATTCAGGCACATAGCGCGCCCACTACACCCACATCATAGCGCAGGTGTGTGCGGAAACGCTAGCGAAAGGCGCATACAAGCGCGGCCTTCTCCCGCCCGCCGCCTTGCAGGCCCGCCAGAGAGGAAATTGTCCCGGCCACTGTGCCAGACTACGTCCAACAGTGGGCGAATCCTGTTGCGGCTTGTGAGGAGAGCGGAGACCCATGCCCAGAATATACGTGATCGGCGGGCCCAACGGCGCGGACAAGACCACCGCGTCCATGGCCCTTCTCCCCGATCGGCTTCAATGCCCGGAATACGTCAACGCCGACGCCATCGCGGCGGGTATCTCGCCCTTCCGCCCGGAGTCCGTGGCCCTGCAGGCCGGACGCGTCATGCTTGCGCGACTGCGCGAACTGGTGGCGGCCGAGCAGGATTTTGCCTTCGAAACCACCATGGCCTCCCGTTCCTTTGCCCCCTTCCTTCGGGACTGCATTGCGAGGGAATACAAGGTTCACCTGCTCTTCGTCTGGCTGAAGTCGCCCGACCTGGCAATCGAACGCGTCGCGCACCGCGTCGCGGCGGGCGGCCACCACATCCCGGAGGATGTGGTCCGACGACGGTACGTTCGGGGGATACAGAATTTTCTAAATCTCTATATACCCTTGGCACGAACCTGGGATTGCATGGACAATTCTTTCGGAGAGCCCGTTATGGTTGCCAAGAAGGACAAGAATGGTACAATAGCCGTACTCGAATCCGACACTTGGCAGAAAATTCGCGAGACAACGTGATGACCGACAACGAAATTCAAACAGCGTTCGCAGAAGGCATGCGGATTGGCGTCCAGCGCGCGCTGGCCGAACACAAGCGTATGGGCCGTTCCATTGTGGTCGAACGCGACGGGCAGATCGTGGAAATTCCCCCGGAAGACATCGTCGTCGCCGACGAGTTCCTTTCACCACCCCTCCACCAGGCCCTGTAGCCGCCCCACGGCGTTTCGCCCGCACGACGTGGCGCGCCCCCCCTGTAACCTGCTATCATTTGCGCTCCCTTGCAACCATCCCCCGGCAACGGCCCCTCCGCCTGCATCCCGGCAATGCGCATAGCGCCCTGCCGAAGTACAGGCCGGTCTGTTTGTCCATCCCCATTATAAGGAGAGCCCACGTGGAAAAACGTATTCACAATTTCTCGGCCGGTCCGGCCGCCATGCCCCTTCCCGTCCTGGAGCGCGTGAAAGAGGAACTCCTCGTTCTCCCCGGTGCGGGCGCGTCCGTCATGGAAATCAGCCACCGCTCCAAGCAGTTCGCCGCCGTTCACGAAGCGGCCAAAGACAACATCAAGTCCCTCCTCAACCTGCCGGACAACTACCGGGTCCTCTTCCTCCAGGGTGGCGCCTCCCTTCAGTTCTCCATGATCGCCATGAACTTCCTCAATGGCGGTAAGGCCGACTACCTCAAATTGGGCACCTGGGCGGAAAAGGCCATCGGCGAGGCAAAGAAGCACGGCACCGTCCAGATCGCCTGGGACGGCAAGGGCGAGAACTATGTGCGCATGCCCGACCAGAGCGAACTCAAGCTCGATCCCGGCGCGGCCTATGTCCACTCCACGGCCAACGAGACTATCCAGGGCATCGAATTCTTCAAGGATCCCGAAACGGGAGACGTCCCCCTCTTCTGTGACTTCTCCTCCAGCTTCCTGTCGCGCCCGATAGATGTCACCAAGTACGGCATGATCTATGCCGGCGCCCAGAAGAACATCGGGCCCTCGGGCGTGGTCGCCGTCATTCTGCGCGAAGATCTCCTGGATCGCGTGCCGGCCAACCTGCCTTCGCTGCTCGACTACAAAGTCATGGCGGAGAACGATTCGTTGTACAACACGCCGCCCGCCTTCGGCATCTACATGGTGGCCAAGGTCACGGAATACCTCCGCAACGACATCGGCGGGCTGGAGAAGATGGAGGCCATCAACCGCAAGAAGGCGAAAACCCTGTACGACGCCATCGACGGCAGCGGCGGCTTCTACATTGGCCACGCCCAGGAATCGAGCCGCTCGCTCATGAACGTGACCTTCGTGCTGAAGGACAAGAACCTCGACGGCGCCTTCACGAAGGAAGCCGAGGCCCAGGGCCTCGACGGCCTGCCCGGCCACCGCTCCGTGGGCGGCTTCAGGGCCTCCATTTACAACGCCCTCACCCAGGAAAGCGTGGACGCCCTTGTGGCCTTCATGAAGGAATTCCAGGCCAGGAACGGCTGATTTCAAGACGATCTCTCACGGGCGGCCCAATTAGCGGGCCGCCCGAATCATTTGCAGCCCCAAAAGACCCACCGAAAACCGAAGGGAGCCCCCAATGCGAATCCTTATCGCCGGTTGCGGCTACGTCGGCGCCGAGCTGGCCCGTCAGCTCGCCGAGCAGGGGCACACCGTCTTCGGACTGCGTCGCAACACGGCCCAGTTGCCGTCGGGCATCGAACCGGTCACGGCGGATCTCGCCATCCCCGGCTCCCTGGCCGTAATCCCCAAATCCCTCGATTACGTCTTCTACACGTCAAGCGCCAGCGGTTACTCCGAATCGGCCTACAGCGCCGCCTACGTCTCGGGTCTGCGAAATCTCCTGGCCGCGCTCTACCGACAGTCCGACCTGAAGCGTATCTTCTACACCTCCAGCACGGGCGTATACAGCCAGGACGACGGCACGTGGCTTGATGAATCCAGCCCCACGCCTTCGGATCGCTTTTCAGCCCGTATCCTCCTCGAAGGTGAACGGGAAGTGCGCGATGCCCGTATCCCCGGGACGGTCGTGCGCTTCAGCGGCATCTACGGGCCGGAGCGAACACGGCTGATCGACAGCGTAGCCAATGGAAGCGCACGCCTCGAGCCCGGACCGGACCGCTACCTGAACCACATCCACCGCGACGATTGCGCCGGTTGCCTGGCCCACTTGATGGTCCTGCCAAACCCGGCCCCCCTCTATCTGGCCACGGACGATGAACCACGAACCCGCAATGACTTGCTCCGATGGATTGCGAAGCAACTGGACATGCCCGAACCGCCCATGATGAAAGAAAGCCCGGAGGAGGCGCGCCCTTCGGAACGTGGGGGGAACCGCCGCTACCGCAACGCCCTCCTGCGCGCAAGTGGCTATTCTTTCAAATACCCCACCTTTCGAGAAGGGTATGGGGAATTGATTGCCACCATTCACGAGAGCTAATCTCGCTACCGCGCTTCCCAGCGGTGCCCGCACTTATCACACCGATATGATTTGATCACCAGAAGCAACCCAAGCCCCAGCGTCCCATAGACCAGCGCACGCCGGGCGCCCTCCAGCGGCTGGCGCTGCACCATCACGGAGCGGCACTGGGGACAACGCCGAAAGGCCTTGTTGTTCGGATCCACATACTCGTCCAGATCGACCTTCGCGTTGGTGCTGTCGATAATCTTCCGCGCCCGCGCCAGTTGTTCCGGGAGCACACTGACCACATACCCGGAGCCACCCATCGCCTGGTAGCGACTCCCCCGGCGCACCCAGGACTCGATGCCATCCTGGGCGAGCCGCCCCTTCACGAGATAGGCCGTGGCGCTGTTCGGATAGCGCTGAAGTTCGGTATGCTTTGACATTCGGACTCTCAAATGCTCAAGTGCGGTTGGTAAGCAGTTCGTACACAGTGGCGGCATCCGGGGCCGCAAGCAGCGACTCGCGCACTCCCGGCAATTTCATCAGCGAGCTGATCGCCGCCAGCGTCTTCAGATAATGGGCGTGCTGGTTGTCCCGCGCCGCCACCATAAAAATTATCTGCACCGGTCGCTCGTCCAGCGAAACATAGTCCGCCAGCTCCTTGCGGTTCACGCCGACCGCGATAACCAAGTCGCTGACCGAGGGCAGACGCACATGCGGCACGCCAATCCCAAACCCTATGCCGGTGCTCATGAGCGCTTCCCGCTCAAAAACCTCCCGGCGCAACTCGTTGGCATCTTTGACCTGCGGTGCGGTCACCAGCGCGTCCGCCAGGATGTTCAGGGCCTCGTCCTTGCGCGTGCAGTTCAACAACCGAACCCGATCCGGACTCAGCACGTCCCGCAGGGCAACAGAATCCGTGCGAAGTGCCTTTGCGGGGCGGGTCAGCTTGCTGTCGACCCACTTTTCCACCTCAGACCGTTTGAAGCGCCACGTGGTGCCAAGTTTTCCGCAGGGGATTTCTCCCTTGTTCGCCCACTCATAAACGGTACGTTCCGAAACCCGCAGGTAATCGGCTACTTCTTCCAAAGTCAGTATTTCATGCTCCGCCATGGTCTCATGCCTCATGTAGCATCCGGTTTCATGCCTCTGATGTGCGGTATCCAGTGTCATTGTCTCGATTGGACGATTATACCACGGAAATATTCATCAAAAATCATAAAAAAACACCAGAACGCAGTATTTGCAATTATTTGCAATCAAAAGGCATCGCTTTACATGAAATTTTTCAGGTCTCGTGCTGTGGCCGCTCCCCGCGAGCTTGACTGATAATCCCGCGCCATTTAACATGGTGCAGGGCAATGCCTCACTCCGGCCCTTCCAAAGAAAGATCCAATCATGCCTATCGTCGATGCACTCCTAACCGTTTTTGACTTCTTTCGCTCCTTCATCCTCGCTGGTCAGGTGCCGCAGGACAATTCGGAAGCCGAGGTATACAATTTCTTCACCGTGCTGATTAACCTGCTGGGATTCCTCGGTATCGGCGCGTAGCCGATTAGTGGGGCGCTGCGGATTCAGGAGGGTTTTGTGCAAGGGCAGCACGGGTGAACCGCCCGCTTGTGTGGGCCGCGTCGGCGTTCACGGCGGGCATCTGGGCCAGTGGCGCCGACCACCACGCGGCGTGGTGGATCGGTGGAATGCTGGTCACCCTGGTGGCGATCTGGTTCCTCCCCAGGCCGCTTCCCTATCGCGACGGTGTTCCCATCGCCCTCGTATTTCTCCTGGCGGGGGTCGCCCTGGAAATCAATCAGCGCCCCATGCGCCACGGCGATTCCCTGAGCCGCCACAATCGCCAACATCCGGACTCCATCTACCGCATTGAAGGCACCGTGATGGATGCCCCGATCTACACCGCCGATCTGGACTATGCGCCGGTCCGTCTTCACGCGGACAGGGTGGAAGTGGGTGGCATGCAACTGGAGGCCCGGGGCGGTGTTATCGTCCGATGGTCGGACCCGCGCCGGCCCCTCCACACCGGGGAACGAATTCGTGTCCAGGGGAAACTGGACCCCGTACTCGGCGAGGTCAACCTGGGGATCGGCGGCGCGGAAGACTATTATCGTACCCTGGGTTACCACAGTGCCCTGCGCACCCGTGGTGATACCATCCAGTGGCTCTCGCGGCCCGTGTGGAGCATCGGATACTGGGCCTCGCGCCTGCGCCACTGGCAGGCCGACGTATTCGCCCGCACCGCCCCCGCGGACATCCAGGTATTCCTTCGCGCCGTGTGGCTCGGGGATCGGGCCACCTACAGCGAGGAAGCCTATCGCCCTTATCTCGAAACAGGCACCGCCCATATTCTTTCGGTCTCCGGTGTCCACGTGGGCATCGTGTATCTCTCCCTCCACTGGGCGCTCCGGGGCATAATCAGAAACCGTAAGCAGCGCAACGCCATGGTCCTGCTGGCTGTCGTCCTGTTCGCGCTGATGACCGGCGCGCGGCCGCCGATTCTTCGCGCCGCCATCATGATCGGCCTCTATCTCTGGGCGGAATTTCTGGAACGCGAGCCCGACGCACCGACCGCCCTGAGCATCGCGGCCCTCCTCTTCCTCGGCGCAAACCCCGGACTGCTCTGGGATACCGCCTTCATCCTCTCCTTTGGCAGCCTGGCCTCAATCCTCGTCTTCAGCGAAGCCATCGCCCATCGCCTCACCCAGGTTCCCCTCATCTTTCGGCAGAATGTGGCCACGACCCTGGGCGTATCCATACTGCCCCTTCCCCTGGCGGCCCACTTCTTTCACCTCGTTCCCGTCTTGGGCTCGGTGTGCAATCTCATGGTCATACCGCTGCTGACCGGTGTGCTTTGGCTCTGCATGCTGGTCCTTTTGCTCGCCCCCTTCTCTACCGCCGTGGCGAGCCTCTTCGGTCACGCCGCCGCCCCGCTGATCTATCTGATCGAGTGGATCGCCGTTTACTTCGCCCAACTGCCTCTCGCCTTCATCACCGTGACCAGCCCGACCCTCATCGCCGGACTGCTCTACGTGGCCGCAGCGGTGGGGCTGGCCAGACTTCTCTTCGAGCCCGAACGCGCGCGGCACTGGACCCGGTTCTCCCTGACGGCGGCCCTCCTCGCCTGGCTTCTTTGGCGCCCCCTCTTTCCCCCGGCCACCCTGGACTTCCTCGATGTGGGCCATGGCGATTCAGCCTTTATCCGGACGCCCGGCGGCACCACGCTTCTGGTGGATGCGGGCGACAAGAGTGATTACCTGGACATGGGCAAGCGCGTGGTCACGACCTGGCTCCTGGCCCATGGAATCGACCAGATTGACTACATGGTCATCACCCACGCGGATCGCGATCACATCGGAGGCGCGATCAGTGTCATGCGGCAGATCGACATCGGCGAGGTTATCCTCTGGCCCAAATCATCCACGAACGTCCTGGAGCTCGCCTTGCTGGAAGCCTGCGCAGAACAGGATGTGCCCGTCCGCCGCGTACGGACCTCGGAGTCAATCGCGGCTGCGGGCGCAACGGTGTCCGTGATTCACCCAACCCTCGACTCCAACCTCCGAGGCGTGAACAACCAGTCCGTGGTACTCCAGATTGAATGGCCCGGTCTAAGCGCCCTTCTGTCGGGCGATATCGAGGTGGAAGCGGAACGCGAACTCCTTCCCCGCTTGCAGCCCGTGGACGTCTTGAAAGTGCCCCACCACGGCTCCCACACCTCCAGCAGCGCGACCTTTCTCGATGCCGTATCGCCCACCATCGCCGTGGTCTCAACCCGGGCCAGCGCCCGCCGAGAAGCCATGGGCCGGGAGGTCGTTCCCCGCTATACGGAAAGGCACATCGCCCTCTACCGCACGGACTACCACGGTGGAATTCAGGTGCGGCAGCGGGGAGACCAACTCGTGGTCAAAAGCGCTCGCGCGCAACGGGGCTACTCGCTGGACCCGGCGGCGCAATAACACACCCACGTCTTTATCATCCGTACACCTCCGTGCAATCCGTGGTCAAAAACCTTTTGTTTCTTACCACGGATTGCACGGATACTCACGGATAAGAGGAGCACGAAGAGAAAGGAGATTGGGGCTTTGCAGGACTTCGGCGGTCGTTCAGTCAACCTTGGCACGCATTCTTCCTGATCTATTGCACGCAAAGGCGCGAAGGCGCAAAGATAGCTGAGATCCGAGTTCACTATGGTCTTGCCTTCATTGCAGGGGGAATCACAGTTGCAGAACGCTTCCTTCCCTCTCTTCTCTTCGTGGCCTTCGTGGCCTTCGTGGTGAAGAATTTGGTTGAGCCCAACGGCTGCTCCAGATCCATTCGTGGTTAGACTCTCTTTCTTGCCGCCCTCAATCGGCTCCATTGAGTCAAAGGCTCAGCCCGCCGACGTGGAAGATCGTCACTACCTCGGCCGCACTTTCCCCGCGCGCGCGCATATCGCGTCGAACAATTCCGATACCGCCGCGATCCCGAAGTCCGCAAAGTTCTTCGGGTTTGCCCAGAACTCGTCCAGGCAGCCCCGGTGCTCGCGCTCGTAGCACCCGACCTTGATCATCATCTGGGCCTTGTCCAGGCCGCGCAGCAGCCGCGCTTCGGGCGTGATGGCGGCGTCGAATTCCGCATGAAGCGCCGCAAGATCGCCGGGCAGGCCACCGAGAAGATCGTCCGTGATGGCCTGCTCCGCCTTCTGCTTGGCCTCTTTTAAATAGGCGTCCGCATAGGGCATGGGGATATCCATGAGCCGTGACTCCGCCAGATCGTGAACCAGCGCCATGGCCAGCAGACGGTCCCGGTTGTAGACTCCCGGAAACTGCTCCACGAAGAGCAGGGCGAGCAGGGCGACGAAGTGACTGTGGGCCGCCACGGACTCCGGCTCCGGTACGCCGCGAAGCACATAGCCCGCGCGGGGAATGCGATCCAGCGGATGAATTATCTGGAACAAATCGAGTATACGCATGGTGAATTCGCCGCTTTTGGAACCACTCATGCGACATCTTCCGGAACCGCATCGTGCGCGGATGCGGCGGACCTGGGCGTTCTCGCCCCTTCAAAAGCGGTCATCAATTCGGCATCCAGGCCGGGAAGCATGGGGCTGCGGTGCCCCTGAAAATCCGAGGGCAGGGCTTCAAAGTACTCCGAGTCGAAGAGGGACATCTCATCGTGGGCGCGCTGGCGCTCACCATCGTGCGCCGCACGCGCTTCGCGTAGGGCGCGCAACTCTTCCTGAAGATGGCCCAGGGCCGCCCGCAGGGTGGCAATGCCCGCGCCCGTTTCCGGCAAGGCATCGGAGGCCACCACCGCCGCCGCGTCCACCTGGGAAATGGCCGTTTCCAGCGTGTCAATCCGGTGCTCCATTTCGCCCGCCTGGATATTGGCCGACGCCACCTGACTCGCCGCCGCATAGCGCAGGGCATCCATCTCGGCGGTCTGAATCGCCAGCACACGCCGGGTCTTCTCCCACTCGAACTCGATGGCCTTGAGCCGTTCCCGGGTCGCCGTAAGCGCGGCGCGCACCTGCTCGTGATCGGCGCCGGCCTCCGCCAGCGCACGCAACAACGGAGGCTCATGGGCCGGAGGCGCCTTTCGCTCCGCAGCCAGCTCACCCGCCATTGCCGCGATGTCCGACATGATTTCTTCGCGCCACTGCGCATAGGCCTGGCGCATCTGCTCGATCCGGGTCAGGGCCTGCCCCACGGACATCTCCGCCTTGGCAAGGGCCTTCTCCCGCTCCTGTAATGTGACGCGCAGCGCCTCCTGACCTTCAAGATCCGCCTTGGCAACACTCAGGGCCGCCTGGATCCGCACCTGATTCGCCAGCGCATAGTCCGCGTCGCCAATGGACGCCTCCAGCCGGGATTGCAGCGCCTTAAACTCCAGCGCCTTCTCCGCCGCCGCCTTGTTGGCCGCCGTAATCGCCTCCTGATAGGCCGACCGCTCACGCTCCAGCGACTCCGTCTTCTGCTTCAGCCAGTCCCGCTCCGGCAACAGGGCCTGGCACTGCTCCTGAAACGCCGCGCGCTCACGCTGGAGCGATTCGTTGTACTGCTGGAGCATCTCCTTTTCCTGCAGCAGGAATCCTATGCGCTGAAGCAGGCCGTCCCGCTCCTGTTGCAGGGTGTCGAAACGGGTCTGGAGCGAGTTCTTTTCCCACTGCAGCGCCTGATTCGCCTCTTCCAGCGCTATCGCCTGCTCGGCAGCCTGCCACGGCGCCGCACCCGCCGTGCGCGCTTCCAGGATAACCGAACGCGACCGCGCCAACCGCGCGCGAAGCGGACCGCTGAGCTTCTGCAGCCGGTTCGGTTGAACATTGCTCGCCACCAGTACCGGATGCTGGTGGTTCAAGAAGGCTTCGATCACGGCTTCGAGTCGCCGGGCTTCGGCATCGAAACCCTCCAGATTGTCCACCAGCAGCATGGCGCGGCGCCCCTGCAGCGGTCGCGGGTCCTCCACCAGCGCCTTCACCTTATCCGGGAAGTCCCCCGGTGTCACCAACGCCAGGCCCACCGGTATCGCGCTCAAACGCACCTGCTTGGCCACCGCCCAGAGCAGATGGCTCTTGCCGCTGCCCTCCGGCCCCAGTAAGAGCACCAGGGATGGCCCCATTTCCTCCAGCATGGCCACCCGCCGGCAGACATCAAAAGCCTCCCGGTTCCCCGGGGTCAACTCGAAGGTGTCGAAACTGCGTCCCTTCATATAGAGGTCTCTCGTGTTAAGTAGTACTTCATGTTGCGCATTCTATCACAGATGGCCTGAAGGCTGAAGGATGATGGATGAAATCGCTCTTGTGCGTCGTATGGGTCGTATGGGTCTCTGGAAATGGAGTCATACTGACTCATAAGACCCATATGACCCATAGGACCCATAAGACCCATAAGACCCATAAGACCCATTCTTCAGACTTCCTCTTAAATCCCCGCTCTTCCCTATGCTATAGTACCCCCTGCGGCGCGCCGCGATAACTCAACACCCGGAAGAAGAAAGTCTGACCCAATGAACTACTCGTGGATGCTCACGCCCCCAACCTTTGTTCCCCCACTTGAACCCGACTTTCGCCCCGCCGTCCTGGCGAACCAGACCTTTGACAAGGCCGTGGCGGACTCCGGACGGGGCGTGCCCCTCATTCTGGGACTCGAACGAAATGGCGGCGCCATCGCGCGCTTCGAAACAAGAGTGTTTCCCGATGGTCACGATCTGGCCGACGCGAGTTGCTTCTACATTGAACGAATCCTGAAATTCCTTCTGTGGCAGAAGGGCGCGTTCCGCGTCCATGTGGGCGGCCCCGGCTATGTGGCGGCCTATCTCGCAGGCGTATATCGCCCC
Organism: Candidatus Hydrogenedentota bacterium; assembly: GCA_016791475.1. Taxonomy (NCBI): domain Bacteria; kingdom Pseudomonadati; phylum Candidatus Hydrogenedentota; species Candidatus Hydrogenedentota bacterium. The sequence continues at coordinate 48,938 of JAEUWI010000030.1, read as the reverse complement.
GGCGGCACCCGCGCATTCGACTTCGGCTTCATGGGCAAGAGCGTCTATGAACAGACCTTCCAGATTCGGGGCTGCAAGCCCGAGGAAGTGCCCGCGGAAAACGAATCCACCCAGCCCCTGGGCCGTCACCTCGACGGTTGCCGCATCGGCTTCGATCTCGGCGCATCGGACCGCAAAGTCTCGGCCGTCGTGGACGGCGAAGCCATCTTCTCCGAGGAAGTGGTCTGGGAACCGCGCAAGCAGACCGACCCGACCTACCACTACAATGAGGTCATGGCCGCGCTGAAAACCGCCGCCAGCAAGATGCCCCGCGTGGACGCCATCGGCGGCAGCTCGGCCGGCGTATTCATAAACAATCGCGCGATGATCGCTTCCCTATTCCGAGGCATTCCGGAAGACCGTTTTGACGAAGTGCGCAACATGTTCGTCCGCATCGGCGAAGAACTCGGCGTGCCCCTGGAAATCGTAAACGACGGTGAAGTCACCGCCCTCGCCGGTTCCATGTCCCTGGAAGACAATGGCGTCCTGGGCATCGCTCTGGGCTCCAGCGAGGCCGGGGGCTATGTCACCATGGACGGCAACATCACGAGCTGGCTCAACGAGTTGGCCTTTGCCCCGGTCGACTATAATCCCGGCGCATCCGATGACGAGTGGTCGGGCGACATTGGCGTGGGCGCCCGCTATTTCTCACAGCAGTGCGTATTCCGCCTCGCCCCGGCCGCGGGCATCGAGTTGCCCGAAGGCGTGACCGACGCTGAGAAGCTGAAATTCGTACAGGAAAAGCTTGAAGCCGGTCATGAGGGCGCTACGAAAATCTGGGAGTCCATGGGCATCTATCTCGGCTACGGCATCGCCCACTACGCCCGTTTCTACGACCTGAAGCATGTGCTCATCCTCGGGCGCTGCACTTCCGGCAAAGGCGGCGACTTGCTCCTCGACGGCGCAAAAGCCGTCCTGGCCGCCGAGTTCCCCGAGCTGGCCCACATCAATATCCAGTTGCCCGATGAAAAGAGCCGCCGCGTGGGCCAGTCCATCGCCGCCGCCAGTCTGCCGGCACTATAACAAGAGCCATTTATTAAGAAATTGAACCACGAATGGACACGAATACACACCAATAAGTGCTCCGCTATTACGCTGTTGAATGTAATCAATCGACCGTTTGGCTCTGTCTGACTACTGACTCCAGCCCTTCTGCTTTCCGTAACGTTCCGTGTATTTCCGTAGCCCGGAACTTCTTTTTTCCGGTTGTGGAACACGCAAAGTGCTCTATGCATTATCACGAGGGCCACGGTTTCTTATTCGTGAAAATTCGTGTGCATTCGTGGTTAAAATTCCGGTGCATTTACACCATTAATCGAACTGAAAGGTTAATTTTCCTCCCATGAAGCTCACCCTGGACACCGCCGAACTCTATATCCCCGATGGCGTCGAAGAATCCGAAGCCCTGGCCCGCACCACCCACCTTGCCATCGGCGCCCATCAGGACGACCTGGAAATCATGGCCAGCGAAGGCATCGTAACCTGCTACCAGCAGCCCGACCAGTGGTACACCGGCGTGGTCGTCACCAATGGCGGCGGCACGCCCCGCAGCGGCATTTACGGCAATTACAGCGACGAAGATATGATTCAGGTGCGCAACAAGGAACAGAAAAAAGCCGCCTTTGTGGGTGAATTCGCCGCCCAGTTCCTCCTCGATTTCCCCAGCGGCCGCGTAAAAGACGCGGCGGACCAGGGCCCCATCAACGACCTCGCCGCCATCATCGAAGCCACGAAGCCGGACATCATCTATACCCACAACCTGGCGGACAAGCACGACACCCACATCGGGGTCACCCTGAAGACCATCGCCGCCCTGCGCCGCGTTTCCCAGGAAGCCCTGCCGAAGAAAGTCTATGGATGCGAGGTCTGGCGTGATCTCGACTGGATGGTGGACACCGATAAAATTGCCATGGACGTCTCCACGCGCGAAAACCTCCAAATGGCCCTGGTCGGCGTCTTCGACTCCCAGATTGCGGGTGGCAAGCGCTATGACCTGGCCAGCATGGGCCGACGTCGCGCCCACGCCACCTACCACCAGTCCCACGGCGTGGACCAATCGACAGGTATCACCTTCGCCATGGACCTCACCCCCCTCATCGAAGACCGCGACCTCGACCCCCTCGCGCTCGTGCAAGGCTACCTCAGCAATTTCCTGAGCGACGTCACCGAGCGGGTGCGGAAGATTCAGGGCTAATTATTCGGGCCGACCCGGCGGATCGGACCGATCAATCAGATCGGTCCGATCCGTCTGATTGGTCCGATCCTTTTCTTCAAAGCAGCGCGGGCGACGTATTAATCCAGACCCGCGCGCGGGCCGCCTCAAGGCGCTCCCGGGCCTGGGCACCCGAATTCCCGACGGCCATGATGAAGCCTCCCCGCTCCCGTGAAGGGATGTCCACCACGTGACTGAGGATGTCCCCCTCCACCGCCGTGATACGCACCTCAACAACCCCGTCCATTAGCCGCGCCTCTTCCACCCCTTGAAATCCAGTCACCACGCCACTCCGGGTCAACAGCCAGGTCATGGCGGCCACGGCATGGCGCGTCGGTGACAGTGCGGGAATCCGCCCCAACGCGCAGGCCATGGAAGCCAGACACAGGTCGATGCCCAGAGACAGCCGCACCAGTTCACAGCGGTGCGTATCGAGACGGGCCGGGCATTGCACGTCGATCAGACGCAGCCCCCGATTCGTATCCACGACCTCCAATTCGACATAGCCCCAGCCTTCCGGGAGGTGTCCGTTCACCGCGACCGCCAAAGCCTCCACGTCCTCCGCCAATGTCGCGCGGCCCTCGGCGGGCACGACCACGCTTAGCGGCACGCGATAGACCGAGCTGGTGGTCTCCTCCGAAACGACACAGGCAACCGCAAGCCTTTCCAAGGTCTTGAAGGCGAGCACACGATAGACCGCGCCGTCGATCGCCGGTTGGATTCGAATGGGTCCTTCCAGATTGCGCCGCCGCAACTTGGCGGAGGCCAGGGAAAGATCGTTGGGATGGTCCAGGCGCATGCAGGAGCTGTCTCCCCGAGTGCAGGCCGCCCGCACCCAGGCCGGAATCGGCAGGGCCTGAAGATCCTCTTCGCACAGATGCGCCAGCGAAGCGATGGGATAGACCATGGCCCCGTCTATTGGAATTGCGCTTTGGCGCGCATCATCCATGCACGGAAGCTGGGGCAGTTCGAGGGCCCTCGCCACTTCCGAAAGCCGCGAGGTTCCTTCGGAACATGCCGTCCAGAGCCCGGATAGCGCGCTGGACCCGGCCTCATCCCGGAGTGCCTCGATACCCCGCTCCCCCAGAGAAACCACCTCGCAGCCTGGAGGAAGATTCGAAACCTCATCGCCCTCCACCAGAAAAACCGGCGCCGCGCCCAACAGGGCGCACCGCGCAAGGATCCCCCCGGGGTCCTCCGGTACACCGATGATGCCAAGCCTTACGGTCACGAGCATTTCCCCTGCGGCCAACCAACCTTCGCGCGGCACCGCGCCCCGCAACCATACACGATCACTCACCGCCGATGCATCCGTCCGGGTTTTTCCACCATCGCGTCGTTGTGATACCATGACACAAATTGGCGGCGACGCTGAATCTTGGTACAGACGAGTCTTTTCCTTACGGAGTGATTTCATGCCGACATTGAAGCCCTTAGGAACGTGTTTGACCGCACTCACCGCGCTTTCAGCCCTCCTCACGGGATGCGGCGGTGGAGGCGGCGACTCGTCCGGGGCTTCCAACGCGCCCGAGGTGCTCAACACCCCCTTCGGCACCGTCCAGGGCGCCCCACCCAAGGCCGAAGGCGCCCCGGTCGAAGGGGACTGGATCGTCATTCTCCTGGAGGCTGAACCGGCCACCTTGAACCCCAGTCTGGAAATCAGCGATTCCTACACTCAGCGGATTACCGATGGTTATGGCGGCAATATCTTCGAGACCATGCTCGTGTCCAACCGGGAAACCCAGGCCGAAGAGCCCTGGATCGCCGAGCGCTGGGAAATCTCGGAAGACAAACTCACCTACACCTTTTATCTCCGCAAGGACGTGACCTTTTCCGACGGCAAGCCCCTTACGGCCCAGGACGTCCTCTTTACCTACGAGTCCATCATGAACACCGCCAACCTCACGGCGGACAAGCGCTCCTACCTGGTCGATTTTGAGTCGGCCATCGCACTGGATGAGTACACTGTCCAGTTCAAGGCCAAACAGCCCTACTTCCTCCATCTCGACGTGCTGGGCTCTTTACAGATCCTGCCAAAGCACATCTACGGAGAGGGGAATTTCAACGAGCACCCCGCCAACCGCGCCCCCGTCGGCAGCGGACCTTACCGCTTCGAAAAGTGGGATACCGGCCAGCAGCTCGTCATCGCGAAGCGCAGCGACTACTGGGGACCAAAGAAGCCCCTGGTCAACCAGATTCACTACAAGTTCATCACCGACAACAACGCCGCCTTTCAGCTCCTGCGCCGAGGCGAAGTGGACGAGATGCGCCTGACGCCGGAACAGTGGGTGCGTCAGGCCAGCCAGCCCGACATCACCAGCCAGTACCAGAAATACACCCTTTATTCCCCCGTGGACGGCTATGGCTCGTCTTTCGGCTGGATCGGATGGAACGCCACCAAGCCCTTCTTCAGCGACAAGCGCGCGCGCCAGGCCATGACCATGCTGCTTGACCGCGACACCATCGGCAAGACCATCTACCATGGCCTCGTGCGGGTCGTCACGGGGCAGGCCTTCCCCGACTCGCCGAGCTACGACAAGACCATCGCCCCCTGGCCCTTTGATCCCGCCGCAGCAAAAGCGCTGCTGGATCAAGCCGGCTGGGTGGATTCCGACAAGGACGGTATCCGCGACAAGGACGGCGTTCCCTTCAAATACGAGTGGATCTACCCCTCGGGCTCACCGGAGTATGAGCAGTTGGCCACGGTGTACAAGGAAGAACTCACCAAGGCGGGTATCGATGTCACCCTCCGCCCCCTCGAGTGGGCCTCCTTCCTGGAAAGCGTGAACAAGCGCTCTTTCGACGCCTGCAGCATGGCCTGGGTCAGCCCCATGAAAGGCGACCCCTATCAAATCTGGCATTCCTCCCAGATTACCAACGGATCCAACTACGTCAACTTCGCCAATCCCGAAGCCGACAAGATCATTGAGGAAGCCCGGCTCGAGTTCGACGACGAAAAGCGCGACGCCATGTACCGGCGTTTCCACGCCATACTCCATGAGGAGCAGCCCTACACCTTCCTGTTCAATTCCCAGCGCAAAGTGGCCATCTCCAATCGCTTCCAGGGCGTGACGCCCTATGCCCTCGGCTTCGACATGCGCGACTGGTGGGTGCCCCTCGACCAGCAGCGGTACAAATAACGCCGGATACGGCTGGCTGGACTGCCTCTCGTGCGCAACTACCTGATACGAAGATTTCTGCTCATCATCCCCACCTTTCTCGGGATCAGCCTGATCACCTTCATGATCGTCCAAATGGCCCCCGGCAGTCCCATCTATATGCGGCTGCATCAGGCGGGCGGGTCGGGCGGCAGCGCCATCACGCAGGAAGCCATCGAGCAGACCAAAAAGCTCTACGGCCTGGACAAGCCCCTGCCCGTGCGCTATGTCATGTGGCTGGGCAAACTGGCCACCTTCGATTTCGGAACCTCCTACAAAGACAACCGGCCCGTGCTCACCAAGATCGCGGAAACTATACCGGTAACGCTCCAGCTCAATCTGATCTCCATTCTGGCTATCTATCTCATCGCCATACCCATCGGGGTTTATTCCGCCACCCACCAGCATACCCGGGGCGACACCGCCCTCACCCTGGGCCTCTTCATTCTCTATAGCCTGCCCAGTTTCTGGGTGGCCATGCTGCTCATGTATTACTTCTGCGGCGGCGCCCACTTCAACTGGTTCCCCGCCGCAGGCGTAAGTTCCTATGATGCCAATTCTCTCGGCGCATTCGCCTGGCTGCGCGACCGCGCCTGGCACCTGATACTCCCCGTCTTGTGTCTCTCCTACAACGGACTCGCCGGACTCTCCCGCTATGCCCGCGCCGGACTCATCGAGACCATTCGCCAGGACTACGTCCGCACCGCCCGGGCCTATGGCTTCAGCGAACGCACCGTCATCTATCGCTATGCGCTGCGCAATTCGCTCATCCCCATCGTGACCCTGCTCGGCGGCCTCATCCCCAGCCTTATCGGGGGCAGCGTCATCATCGAAAGTATCTTTTCCATTCCGGGCATGGGCCGGCTCGCCTTCGAGGCCATCCTCTCCCGGGACTATCCCCTGATCATGGGCATCCTGTCGATCACCGCGCTACTCACGCTGTTGGGGCTCATAGTCTCCGACATCCTCTACGCGCTGGTCGATCCGAAGATAAAGTTCAGCTAGGCCATCATGGGAACGAACCACATCGGAGAGCCAATCAAATCGTCGGGCGGCGAGCCGGAGGCCGCCCCCCTGGCCGCCTACGAGCATCAGAGTCAGGGCTACTGGCGCCTGGTCTGGATCCAGTTCAAGAAACGCCCCCTCGGCCTCGTCTCCCTGGCCGTGCTGGCCCTGCTGGCCTTCATCGGCATCATCGCCCCCTTCCTCGCCGGCGAGGTTCCCATTTACCTTTCAACCCAGGGCAAAACCTACTTCTTTCCGAACGTCATCGAGTACGGCGATCTCGTGTCCTTCAATTTCGACGGCTGGGAGCCCGGCCCCGATGACCGGGCCATTCGCCCCCTGATCCCTTTCGCGCCGGAGCGTTCCCATCTGTACAACCGCCTGGAAGCCCCTTCCGGAAAGCACTGGCTCGGAACCGACGACCGCGGGCGCGATGTGCTCAGTCGGCTCATCTGGGGCACGCGCATCTCCATGACCGTGGGCTTTGTCGCCATGGGCATCGCCACCGTGATCGGTATCATCGCGGGCGCCCTGGCGGGCTACTACGGGGGCAAAGTGGACGCGGTCGTGCTGCGGATCATTGAGATCGTGCTCTGCTTCCCCACCCTTATCCTTATCCTGTCCCTCATCGCCTTCCTGAACCCGAGCATCTACAACATCATGATCGCGCTGGGCCTGACCGGCTGGCCCGACGTGGCCCGGCTCGTCCGCGGCGAGTTCCTGAAACTCCGCAACGCCGACTTCACCACGGCCGCCCGCGCCACCGGCCTGCGCGACACACGCATCATGTTCCGCCACCTCCTGCCCAATGCCCTCGCCCCCGTGCTCGTCACGGCAACCTTCGGCGTCGCCGGAGCCATCCTAACCGAATCCGCCCTCAGCTTCCTCGGCTTCGGCGTGCCCCCGCCCACCGCAAGCTGGGGCGAAATCCTCAAACAATCAAAAGACTACGTGGACTTCGCCTACTGGCTGGTCATCTTTCCCGGTCTCGCGATCTTCGTAACGGTTACCGCATTCAATCTCGTCGGCGAAGCCCTCCGCGACGCCATGGACCCGAGGTTGCGGCAATAGGCCCTTATGGTATGCTGGCGGTAGAGGAGTTAAAGTTATGAACGTCACAGAAGACCAAATTGCTCAGATGTCTCGTGCAGAAAAGCTCCAATTAATGGAAGCGCTATGGGTGGATCTTTCGCGAGCTGGCAGCGAGGTGGAATCGCCCGATTGGCATCGACCCGCACTGGAAGAAACGGAATCAAGGTTGGCTGCGGGTGAGGAGTGTGTTCTCGATTGGGACGACGCCAAACGCGAACTTTGGAAACGTGTTCGTTGATCATCTTACCGATTGTTCGAGCGACATTATCAGGGACTACAGAGACAGCAGGGACGTATGAGGTCGATACCATGATTCACATTTCTGCAGTCCCTGTCGTCTCTGCCGTCCCTGCAACACCCCCTGAACTCCCGGAACGATCACCGCTTCGCTGTCATGATCGATCTTGCCCATGACCAACACCGCCCAGCCCATACTTCAGCTCAAAAACCTGAAGACCTACTTCAAGACCGATCAGGGCCTGGCCCGTTCGGTGGATGACGTCTCCTTCGACCTGCACCGGGGCAAAACCCTCGCCGTCGTGGGTGAGAGCGGCTGTGGAAAGAGCGTCACGGCCCTCTCCATCATGGGACTGGTGCCCGAACCGGCCGGTCACAACGCCGGTGGCGAAATCCTCTTTGACGGGCATAACCTCCTCGCCCTGCCCAAGGACGATCTCCGGAAGATTCGCGGGGACGACATCTCCATGATCTTTCAGGAGCCCATGACCTCCATGAACCCCGTGTTCCGCGTGGGGCACCAGATCGGTGCCGTCCTCCAGTTGCATCGGGGCATGAACAAGAAGGACGCTCTCGACGAAACGGTGCGCCTCCTCACCCAGGTGGGTATTCCCGCGCCAGAAAAGCGGGTGCACGACTACCCCCACCAGATGTCGGGCGGTATGCTCCAGCGCTGCATGATCGCCATGGCCCTCGCCTGCGACCCCAAGGTCCTCATCGCCGACGAACCCACCACGGCCCTCGACGTGACTATCCAGGCCCAGATCCTCGACCTCATGCGCAAGCTCCAGGACGAGCGGGGCATGTCCATTCTTCTCATCACCCACGACCTCGGCGTGGTCGCGGAAAACGCCCACGACGTCGTCGTCATGTATGCCGGCAAGGTGGTGGAACAGGCTCCCGTGCGGGAACTCTTCCGCAACCCGCGCCACCCCTACACCCTGGGGCTCTTCGCCGCTCTGCCCAAGCACGACCGAGTTCGCGAACGGCTCCACGTGATCCAGGGCAATGTGCCCGCGGCCACGGCCTTCCCACCCGGCTGTCGCTTTAACAACCGCTGTCCCCTCGCCTCGGCGCGCTGCCGCGAGGCGGAGCCCGTGCTCGAGACCGCCGGTGAAACCCATTTCGCCGCCTGCTGGAATCTGGATCGGACCGAGGGTGGAAAACTGCCCGAAGCGGCGGAGGTGCAGGCATGAGTGAATCCCTCCTGACCATCGAAAATCTGGTGAAGCACTTCCCGGTGAAGAAGGGCGTCTTCGCCCGAACTGCGGGCGCCGTGCGGGCCGTGGACGGCATCAGCTTCTCCATCCCCCGGGGCACCACCCTGAGCCTCGTGGGGGAGAGCGGGAGCGGGAAAACGACGGCGGGCCGCTCCATCCTCCGCCTGATTGAACCCACGGGCGGAAAGATCCTCTTCGACGGCATCGACCTCGCCACGCTCGGCCCGAAAGAGCTCCGGGATTTGCGCAAGCGAATCCAGATCGTGTTTCAGGACCCCTATGGCTCGCTGAACCCCCGGATGACCATCTACTCCATGCTGGCCGAGGCCATGAAGGCCCACAACATCGGCGACAGCGGCACCCGGCGCGACCGGTGCTACGAGCTGCTCTCGCTGGTCGGCCTGCCGCCCCAGGCTGCCGATCGCTACCCCCATGAGTTCAGCGGCGGACAGCGCCAGCGCATCGGCATCGCCCGGGCCCTGGCCGTGGAGCCGGAGCTCATCGTGGCCGACGAACCCGTATCCGCCCTCGACGTCTCCGTACAGGCGCAAATCCTGAACCTCCTCAAGGACCTCCAGCAGAAACTCGGCCTGACGTACCTCTTCATCGGCCATGACCTGAGCGTCATCCGCCATATCAGCGATGCCGTCGCGGTCATGTATCTGGGACGCATCGTGGAGATAGCCCCGGCGGACGAATTGTTCCGACGCCCGGTCCATCCCTATACCAAGGCGCTGCTTTCCGCCGTGCCCGAGATCGCAACCGATCGTAAGTCCCAACGCATCATCCTCCAGGGGGATGTACCCAATCCGATCAATCCGCCCTCCGGGTGCCACTTTCATCCCCGCTGCCCCGAGGCCCAACCCGCCTGCCGGACCATGAACCAGCGGCTGGTGGCGCTCGCACCGGGCCATCGCGCCGCCTGCCACGTCAATGCACCGGACGCCGGACCAATCGAAGAAAAATGAGCTTTCCACGGACCAGCCCGGAGGTGCCGAAATTAAGACAGGCGCTTGCCGTCCTTCCGGAAAATCTGTTATTCTAAAGCGCGAGGTTGGAGGATTACATGCGTTTAGATATAGCGGCACTTAGCGATGTAGGGCGCCGAAAAAAGAACAACGAAGATTCCTATGTGATCGTTCGTGAAGGCGCCAAGAATCTGAACCTCTTCAAGGAAGGCGCGTTGGTTTGCGTTGCCGATGGACTCGGCGGGCACACCGGAGGCGAGATCGCAAGTAAACTGGCGGTCAAGATCGTCGGCGAGCTGATCAAGGAAAAGCCCCCCCGCGCTTCCCAGAACGGCGATGACGGCAATGAGCAGAACGAAGGTCCTCTGCCCAAAGTACGCGCGGCCATCGAAAAAGCGAACGAGAGTATCTTCCAGACCAACAAAGATCTCGTGCGCACCCGCCGCCCCATGGGTACCACACTCCTGACCGCCATCATCACGCCCAAAAAGATCTACATTGGCAATGTGGGCGACTCTCGTTGCTATCACATTCGCGACGGCGAGATCCTCGCCCAGACCGAAGACCACTCCTGGGTGGACGAACAAGTAAAAATGGGTCTCATGTCGAAATCCGAGGCCGAAACCGACCGCCGCAAGAACATCGTAACCCGTTGTGTGGGCACCCACGAAGAAGTCACTGTGGACACCTACCGCTGGCACATCGTGCCCGGCGACATGCTCCTCATGTGTACCGACGGCCTCGTCAACATGGTCAAGGACGACGAAATCAAGCGGGAGTTCCAGCGCAACGGCTCGGCGGCCGAAATCGCCCACCGCCTGGTCTCCAAGGCCAACGAGTATGGCGGCAAGGACAATATTACCGTCGTCGTCGTCAATATCAGCCCCGCTCCGCTCCGCATGATCTACATGCGCATCAGCAATTTCTTCCGGAGACACGGTATCGGCATCGCCTGGGCCGCCTTCCTCATTGTGTACGGCGCGCTGGCCTTCTTTGCTGGCTGGGTGCTGCGCGGGAATCAGTAGGGGACTGCCGACGTGCCAACAGGCAGGACTGACCCGAATGGCACTGACTCAGGGGCATTAACTCGATGCTCCAATAGGTAACCTGGGGTGCCACCCTCAAACGTAATCGCTTAGCGATGGAGTTTGTGGGTGTTGGGACTTGACCATGTGGCGCAATTCTCCTTGAAAAATCCTAGTCTTTTCGCCCACAAGTCGCGACCGCCGGTGGCGGGGGTTCGAGGAAGAAACCAGCGGTCCGCAGGGACTGACGCACCCACCGTGTCGCGCCCGGATCGTCTTGCACTGCGACCCAAAGCCCACGACGACAAGGCGTCGTGCATTTTCTGGGTGTGGCTGTCCCGTCGTGCGGGGAGTGGGTTCGTCGCCACCATAGACAACTCAACTGGCAACATGTCGTCTGGTCGATGTGACGCGGTAAACCGGGTTTACCTCCGCGAGCGACGGGACAGCCACACCCCGCGACGTCACGGACTCGCAGTTGGAACAACTAATACGTTGTGGATCACGAAGATCATCACCGATAACGCGGGTGCGTCAGTCCCTAAGGTGGCGTCTTTTCACCCACAGGCTCCCCCGCTGCGCTCCTCTGCCTGAGGGTGGCACCCATGGTCCCCTTTTTGACGCAGACAGGCCTTAAGTAAATGCCATTCGTGGCTGTCCCCCGCAAGACCCAACCACACTTTCCCACGGCATCTTCCCACGTTTCCGAATGGGTACAGCCTCCGCCTGGACCGCAAACACCCGACTCTTTACCTTGTCCCAAGCAGTCCCCAAAGCAACGCCCGGACTGGCCATGCCAATCCGGGCGGATAATTAGTTTCTAAACGTCCAGCGCCTTACGCCGTGGCTTCACCTTCCGGGTCGGCCTTCTTCGCGCGCTTCTTCTTGGAGATGTAGCGGCGACCGCTGTCTTCCACCTTCGCCGTGTCCGCCGCCGGACCGCGACCGAAGATCTGCTCCCAGTAAATGACCACCGGGCTCGCGATGAAGATGGACGAATACGTGCCGACGACGATACCAATCAACATGGCCAGCGCGAAGTCTTTAATGTCGTCGCCGCCAAAGACAAAGAGCATGATGACCACGAAGAGCGTCGTAACCGACGTGAGTAGCGTGCGGCTCAGGGTCACGTTGATGGCGATGTCGATAATGTCCGGAAGCTTCATGCCCCGGCCCTTGAATTTCTCCACGTCTTCCCGGATTCGGTCGAACACCACGATGGTATCGTTCAGCGAATAACCGATTACCGTCAGGATAGCCGCGACGACCGCCAGGCTGATCGGCACATCGGCGATGGCAAAGACGCCGAGTGTGAGGGCCACGTCGTGGACCAGCGCCACGAAGGCACCCAGGGCGTACTTGAGCTGGAAGCGGTAGCCGATATACATGCTGATGAAGACCAGCGACCAGATAATCGCCCAGACGGCGTCGCTGCGGAGCTGTGCGCCCACCGCCGGACCAACCGTCTTCACCGATTCAAACTCCAGTTTGGCATCGTCTCCGCCAACCAGCGGATCCAGAGCGGTGCGAAGCTGCTGCGCAACCGTCACGGTGCCTTCGGGGATATCCTTCGGGTCGATGTTGCCGACACGAATCTGGAACTTGTTGACCAGCTCGCCGTCTTCCATGAGCTGCTGCACGGTGGGGCTGTTGAAGCCGCCGTTACTCAGCGCCTCACGCACCTTGGCCACGTCAACGGACGCGTCCTCATGCATATTGATTCGGACGTTCGTGCCCTGCATGAAATCCACGCCCAGCATCGTGCCCTGATTCAGCTTGACGCCGAAGAGGACCAGACTCGCCACCACCAGAAGACCGCTGCCGATAACGCAGGCATTCCGGAATTTCATGAAGGGGATCTTCGTGTCCGGCGGGATGGCGTTCATCATGCGCGCCGACTTCACAATGCGGCGTTCGTAGAAGAAGTCAAACAACGCACGACCCGCGACCAGGCCGGTCAACAGCGTGCCGATAACACCGATACTCAAGGTGATTGCGAAACCTTCGATGGGACCGGTGCCGAACTGGAAGAGCACAATGGCCGCGATAAATGTCGTCAGGTTCGAGTCCAGGATGGCCACTGCGGCCTTCTTGAAACCGGTGTCGATGGCCGACAGGACCGAGTGGCCCAGCCGGAGTTCTTCGCGCATGCGCTCAAACACGAGCACGTTCGAGTCCACCGCCATACCGATACTCAATATCAGACCCGCGATACCGGGCAGGGTCAGCGTCATGCCAAAGTAGGCCATGGCCGCCAGGATAAACAGGCCGTTCAGAATCAGCGCGATAAGCGCGATAAAGCCGGGGAACATGTAGTAGGCCACGACGAAAATCGCCGTCATGAACAGGCCCCAGAGTGCCGAGGTCACGCCCATCTTGACGGAATCGGAACCCAGGCTCGCCGTCACCACGTCGGTGGAGTCCACGCGCACCTTGACCACCATCGAACCGGAGTTCAGGGCAATGGCCAGGTCGCGGGCTTCATCCGCGTCGAAGCGGCCGGTAATCTGGCCGTTGAAATCGATGCGGCCGTTAATCGTGGGTGCCGAAACCACCAGATCGTCCAGCACGATGGCCATCGGGCGACCAATGTTCTCCTCCGTCGCCTTGCCGAAGACCGCCGCACCGGCGTTGTCAAAGGTAAAGGAAATCGCCCATTGGGACGGATTCTGCGGATCGGGCATGGAAGTCGCCGACTTCAGGCCGTCGCCCGTGGCGATGGGCTTCTTGTCCAGCAGGTAGAGGTCGACGCGCTGGGGATCGCCAAGCTTCGGCGTGCGGCCAAAGGACAGCATTTTGTCTTCCGGAACGATGGAGGTGTCGGCGTTGAGCTGATCAACCCAGGCCTTTACATTCGGAAGATTCTCCGGCTTCACCCAGATGGGCTCACCCGGTGCGGGACGCTGGAAGAAGCTCGCAAATTTGTCGGGGTACCGCTGCTTAATCGCCGTGAATACCTGGACCGATTCATCCTGGCCGGCCACGATGTGGAAATTCAGCACAGCCGCCTGGGTCATCAGCTTGATGGCGCGGTCCGTGTCTTTCTCGCCGGGAAGCTGCACCTGAATCTGGTTGGTGCCCATCTTCTGGATGATCGGCTCTTTGGCTTCAAATTTCTCGATGCGGTTGACGAGCTGCTGGTACACGACCTCCTGCGCCATCGTCTCGATCTCTTCATCCGAATTCGTGCCCAGATCTTCGCGCAGCGCCGACAGCTTCTCTTCGGAAAGCTCTTTGTAATCGAAGCTCAGCACCATCTGGATGCCGCCCTGGAGGTCCAGGCCCAGATTGATCACCCGGTTGCGATCACACTCCGCCCAACGCTTCACCTTGAAGCCGACATTGGCGAAGTAGCCGTGCTTCTCAATCGCGCGCGCTTCGTCTTCCTGTTTCCACTGCGCCAGCTTCTCTTCGCGCCTTTCGGGCGACGTCAGCATCCACCCGACGGTCGGATAGATGGCGACCAGGGACAGGACGATTGACGCCCAGATCACAATGGTGCGAATCGTATGTTTTTTCATGGGATAACTCCACTACCACTCTTTGAAACAGAGAGATTGACTCAGGGTATGGCGCCTCAAGGGGAAGCGCTACTTGTCGCCGTCCCCGTCGACCTTGGCGACGTAAGCGATGGAATTGCGGACGAACTTGATGGTCACGTTGTCGTCGACCTTCAGGACCACGTCCGCCTCGGAAATGCCCACCACCTTACCGCAAATCCCCCCGGTGGTGACAACTTCATCGCCCTTTTTCAGGGCATTAAGCATATTCTGACGTTCCTTGTCCCGCTTCTGCTGGGGCCGAATCGTCAGGAAATACATGATCAGGATAACGCCCACCATAAGGGGCATCATCTGGAAGAGCCCGCCCGTGGGGGAGGCCGCCGCACCCTCGGCGCCCGCCGGAGCCGCCGCCGGAACGGCCGTGCCCGCCTGGGCAATCAGGAAGTTCAGGGCTTCGATACTGCTAACGAAATTCATGATACTAGAACGCTTTCAGGTGGAATAGGATTGAAGAAACGTGCGCTTGAATTCCAGAAATCTGCCGTCCCGGATAGCCTTGCGCGCAGAATCGGCCAATTGTAGCATAAAGGAAAGGTTGTGTAAAGTATTCAGCCGCAACGACAAAATCTCTTTCGCACGGTATAGATGGTGCAGATATGCACGCGTATACGTGCGGCATACCATACATCCGCAGGCCTCGTCCGGCGGGCTGAAATCCCGGGCGTAGCGGGCATTCTTGATATTCAGTTTGCCCGTGCTGGTGAATAGACTACCATTGCGCGCGTTCCGTGTCGGCATCACGCAATCAAACATGTCCACGCCCCGCTCAATCGCATTGAGGATGTCCTCGGGCGGCCCCACACCCATCAGATAGCGGGGCTTCTCCTCGGGCAGGTGGGGTGCGGCCCACTCCACGGCCTGGATCATCTCCTCCTTGCTCTCCCCCACGCTCACGCCGCCGATGGCATAGCCCGGAAAATCCAGCGACACCAGGCCTTGAGCGCTTTCGCGGCGCAGATCTTCAAACACGCTACCCTGCACGATGCCAAACAGCGCCTGCTGCGCAGCCTCGCGCTCTTCCCACCGGGCCTTGCACTGGATCGCCCATTCGTGAGTCATGCGCATCGACTTCTCCGCCTTTTCCCGGGTCACGGGAAATGCCGTGCAGTCGTCAAAACACATCATAATGTCCGCGCCGATGCTGATCTGGTTGTCGATGGCCTTCTCGGGCGTGAAGAAGTGGCGCGACCCGTCCAGATGGCTCTGAAAATGAACCCCCTCGGGCGTGATCTTGTTCAACGCACTTAAACTGAAGACCTGAAAGCCCCCGGAATCGGTCAACACGGGCCGATCCCAGTTCATGAAGCCATGGATCCCCCCCGCCATTTCCAGCGTCTCCGTGCCGGGCCGCAAGTAGAGGTGATAGGCATTCCCCAGAATAATCTGAGCGCCAATCTCCCGCAAGTCCGCCTGCGACAACGCCTTAACCGTGGCCTGGGTCCCCACGGGCATAAAGATCGGCGTTTCCACATCCCCATGAGGCAGCGAAAGCCGCCCCGTCCGCGCGGCACAATTCGGGTCCCGTGATTCAACGGTATAGCGCATGGCACACTGCATCAAAAGGTTCCTGTGGGTCAGAAAAGGAAGGGCCAGTAGTATAGGGGAATGGGATGCGGGAGCGCAAAAGCGAGGCTGTAGGCTGTAGGCTGTAGGCTGTAGGCTGTAGGCTGTAGGCTTCGGGCCGTGGCTCCGCCCCATAAGACCCATAAGACCCATAAGACCCATAAGACCCATAAGACCCATAAGACCCATAAGACCCATAAGACCCATCCCCTCCAGACTCCAGACTCCATCCGCCGCGGCGGACAGACCCCAGACTACCTCCCGCCCCCTCCTTTGCGCTAAAATAGCCCCCTGTCCCCCAAAACCACGCCGCGCTCCTTCCGTGCGCGCCACCGAAAGTTACCATGAGCGAACTCACCAGCGCGCAGCGCAAATACCTCCGTAAAGTCGGCCACCACCTCGACCCCGTCGTCATCATCGGCAAACAGGGCGTCACCGACATGCTCGTCCGCGCCGTAACCCAGGCCCTGGAGTCGCACGAACTCGTCAAGATCCGCTTCAACGAGTTCAAAGACGAGAAGCGAACTTTGGCCGAAGAAATCGAACGCCGCACCGGCAGCCACATCGCCGGTATGATCGGCCACGTCGCCCTCCTCTACAAGGAACACCCCGACGAAGACAAGCGCAAGATCTTCTTCGGTGACGAATGAAATGAACCAATCGGACCGATCAGACGGATCGGACCGATCAGAACTATTTGCTTCATACATCAAACGGGCCCACTGACCCATTCCAATCCTCGTTGTCAATTGTCCATTGTCCATTGTCAATTGTCCATTCCATACGCTATCCTTGTGCCCTCTGATACCCAAAACTATCCCAAACATCGCAAGGCCCCATCCATGTCCGCTCGCAAAGAAGTCATCCTCTCCGGCATCCGCCCCACGGGCCGCCTGCACTACGGCAATTACTTCGGCGCCATCCACCACTTTCTGCGCCTCCAGCAGACAGACGCCACCTGCTTCTACTTCATCGCCGACTACCACGCGCTGACGACGATCACCGAGAAGACCGAGGTCTACCGCCACACCCTGAACATGCTCCGCACCTATGTGGCTTGCGGCCTCGATCCGGCCAAGTCCATCGTCTACCGACAGAGCGACCTCCCCTGCACCGCCGAGCTCTCGCTGCTGCTGGGCATGATCACCAACATCGGCCACCTCGAGCGCGGCACGACCTATAAAGACAAGATGGCGAAGATACAGGACGACCCCAAAGTAGACGGCAACCCCCTCTCCTACGGTCTCCTGGGCTACCCCGTACTCATGGCGGCGGACATCCTCATCGTGAAGGCCGATGTCGTCCCCGTGGGCGATGACCAGCGCCAGCACGTGGAGATGGCCTGCGACATCGCGGAAAAATTCAACCACCGCTTCGACTGCGAAGCCCTCCACCGCCCCCGCGCCGTGGGCCGCGAAGCCCTCCGCCTCCCCGGACTCGACGGCTCCGCCAAAATGGGCAAGAGCGACAACAACACCCTCGACCTGCTCGACGATCCCAAGACCGTCCTCACCAAGATCAAAGGCGTCGTCACCTCCACCGATCCCCTACCCCTCGACACCGACAGCAACGACCCCGAGCGCGTCATCCCCCAGCTTCCCGGCGGCCTCAGCGTCCTCTACCGCCTGCTCAACCTCGTCGCCCCCGAAGAAGTCTACCTCGATTTCCTCCAGCAATACCGCGACGGCGGCAAGTTCTACGGGAACCTCAAGAAGGCCGTCGCCGAACACGTCAGCAAATTCAACGCGCCCATCATCGAAAAATTCAACGACCCCGCCAACAACGACGATTTCATCATGGACTTCCTCCGCGAGAACGCGAAGAAGGTCACCCCGGTGGCGCTGGACACGGTGGAAGCCTGCCGCGAAGCCATGGGAATTGGGCGGAGTCTGTATCGGGGGTAACTCAGCGATTTTGGTAGTGAAAAGCCATCGCAAGTATGGAGGGGGAGCTTTACAGCTCCCCTTTTCGCAATTCCTGAATTCACGCCACGACTCGGTACCGCAAGCAGCATGCGCAAGGCTGGGAGCGCAGGCGTCCCCGCCTGCACCATGCGCCAGAGGCGCATAAAAGCCCATGACCCAAAGTGCCTCAAGTCAATCTGGCGCTCTCCGAAATCAATTGATCGCACCCTCGGTACGTTGCAGGCGGGGACGCCTGCGCTCCCAGCCTTGCGCGACCCTTTCGCGGTGGCGAGTTGTGATGCAATTACTCAGTCACGCTTCAATCGCGCAACCTCACCCTACCCCCGCAGCGTTACTTCATCCGCCGCCACGATCCGTACCGGGCCGAGGAGGCCGGCGGGTTCGACGTGCCAGGGTTCGTCGCCGCCGATGTCTTTCTCGCGGGGTGTTTCGTTGGTGCGGGTGAAGCGCTGTTCCGGCGGGAGGGTGAGATCCCCGGTGAGGCGGTTAATCCACATGTTGGCTACGTCGATCTCCAGCGTATTCTGTCCAGTGACGGCGGCCGACGTAATCTCGACCTGGAAGGGCGCTTTCCAGAGGATGCCCAGGTCTTTACCGTTGAGCCGCACGCGGGCGACGTCGCGCACTTCGCCGAGGTCGAGGTAGAGGCGGCGGCGGGGCGCGAGTTGGTCTTCGCGCACTTCGATCACCTTGTGGTACGTGGCAATGCCGGAGAAGTACTTGATCCCTTCGTTCCCGTCATCCGTCCAGGAATGGAGTGATTCAAATTCGGCCTGGGCCGGCGCGCCCCAGTTTTCCGGGAAGCGAATCGTCCAAGGGCCATCCACGGTACGTGGCTCGGGCAGCGTCGCTACGGTTGTGCGCATGGTCTTCTGATCGGAGCCGCCGTAGTGCAGGGCATAGTCTCCATTGGCCCAGGCGAGAACTTCGGCACTGCCCGTCTCAGCCGCCAGGATGGTGGCGGCGGGATTCGTCTGTGGCGACTCCTCGAGTCGGGCCGGGGTCCAGGGCGCGGCGGCGGGCTCGAACACGATGAAGATGGAGCCACCCGGCGGCAGGCGCAAGGGCAGGGTGCTGCGGTCCTTTTCCGCGATGCCTTCATGTAGCGGCCAGACTCGGCCATCGGCAGGGTCCCACGCGTAGGGCGTCTTCCCCACGACGCGAAAATGCCCCTCGGCCTTCGCCCACTTATGCGTGGGGTTGCGCACGAAGTAGAGATCTTTGTCGCCCGCGACGCGGTGGATGAAATCGAGACCGGGATCGTCGCCCCCGGCGGTATAGGCAAAGTCTTCGACCACGCCAAGCTCTTGGAGTACTTCGGTCGGCGTCGAGCCCCAGTAGAGGCGCCCCGCGCCAAAGGCGTGCTCCTTCACCGTGCGACCATCGCAGGGGCCCCACACCTCCGCGGCGAGGGTTTCCAGGTCCTTCGTCCGCGCCTCGAAATCCTTGAGGCCCGGCACGGTGGTGGGCCGTGGACCGATCACCGTGCCCCCGTCTTTGATCAGGGCCGCGATCTTCTTGAGCACCTCCAGCGGCATGTGGGCCTGCTCCGGCAGCACGAGCACGCGATAGCTCATGCCGTCCGGCAGCACAATACGGCCATCGCGGACGGACATGCGGTTCAGGATGACGTCGGAATTCACCACGTCGTAGTCATAGCCCTTGCTCAGCCCCGGCAGGAGCGGCTTCTCGGGCACGTCGTGGTAGGCGGGCCAGAAGTTGGGCGCCTGGTCGCCATAGTAGTAGCAGACATCCGCCACAAAGCGCCCCTGCTGGAGCATGTAGCTGCAGCGGGCCATGTAGTCCATGAAGGGGCGGGCCATGGGCCACCACGTCACGTTGGGGTTGATGTCCACGCCCGCGTGGTAGGCCCGACCGGGGAAACCCGCCTCCGGCGGCGTGTGGGAAAAACCATGGTAGGTGATGCGGTTCAGTCCTTCGCAGAAGGCGCGATCAAGGGCATATTTCAAAACACCTGGGCCGTCCTTCCAGCGCCGCCAGGTGGTGAAGCTCTCCGCGTCCACGTAGGGCTTCCCGTAGATGTGGGCCGCGCTGGCAATTTCCTTGATGAGGAACATGTTGCGGTGGCGGATCCAGAATTCGCCCTGGGGTATGTCCACATTACCCAGGGCCTTCAGGGCATCCACCGGACAGGAATTCCAGATGGGCGGTCCGGGGCCGCCCGCTTCGCCGCTCAGCGCGATGCCGTAGGGCTCCAGAAGTTCATTGCCGGTGATGTAGTGGCTGAAGATCAGTTGCTCGCTGACGGCCTTGTGGTAGTCGTAGAGAAAGCGATCGCTTTGATCTTTGTCACCGATGGTCCAGCCCGCCAGAATGGGCAGCCAGGGCGTAACGTCGTAACCCGCCCAATGCTCGAAATCCGCCGCGAAACCGTCGGTCCACTGGATGCCCTCGGCCAGCTCCATGCTCTCCACCGCGAGAAAGGCGAGGCCGAACGCATTGGAATCCTCCGGTGTGATGCCGAGCTTATCGAGAATATATTGGAAATGCATCCGCGTGGCGGCGGGATCGAGGAAGTCGATCAGCGGACCCTTCGAATTCGGACTGGGCACGATGAGTTGCTGCCCGTTGTTCAGGCAGACGAAGCGCAGCACCTGCCAGCGGCCCGCGGGCGCATCCCACGCCAGCACACCATCCTTCACCCGGTCGGACAGCACGATAACGGAATCCCGATCAGGAATCGCCTTCGCTTCGTTATCCGGCACCGCCAGCACCGCGATTTCGCGCGAGTAAATTGGCTTCCCCTGATCATTCACCGGGCAATGCTCCGGCAGGGGCGGCATGGGCAGGGTCACTTGAACCGCGCCGGGGCCTTCCACCATCACGGTGGTGACATAGGCATTCTTGCCCGCAAACTCCGGCGTGGCCCAGGGGCCCCCGGCGTTCCAGCCGCTCGACGTCAGCAGGCCAAACTCCAGCCCCAGGCGCTTCGCCTCTTTCAGCGAATGGTGCATCGCGGCCACGGACTCCGGCCCGAGGAAAGGCGGGCCCGGCGGCACAAAACCATTCGGATTGCGGTGAGCGCCCGTGTCCCACATCTGGCCGCCGCCCATGCCCTTGTCCTTCATTTCCTCCAGATCGCGCGTGAGCTGATCCAGCGTGACCGCGCCATTGATCCAGTCCCAGTAGGCCCGGGGCCGGGCACGCAGCGGCGGATCCTGGAAAGAAGCGATGTCCAGCCCCTCCCCGGCGGCAACCACGTCCTCCGCCAGAACGGGCGCCGACAACAGTACGGCCATCAGCATCAGTGAAGCAAAATTCAGAACGCGCATGACGGGCATCCTCCCACCGGGCGGCCAGGGTCGATGGTGGCAACGCCCTGGATAAGAGTATCTTCTCTCGGGATGGGACAATCAAGCGTGCGTTGGCCTGATTGAGCGATGAGGACTCCGACGGGACCGTCCCGAACGCAGAGGCCCTGCGAGAACGCCGCGCGGCTCCCACCTGGCAGGCACCCTCCGACGAAAGGACGCCAACCTGGCGTTCGGGACCGTCCCGCGATTTCAAAATCGGGGGACAGTCCTACAGTCGCGTCGCCAGGCTGGGTTGGCGCTACGGCTTCCGTCGCGGTGGGGTCGTCAGGCGTACTTCCGGCACCGGACAGTCCCCTCGGGTCAGGCCGGGGTGTCGACGCATTCTACTCAGACGTCACGCCTTTAGGGGGACCATTCGGCGAAGTTTGTGATTGTGCTTCGGACAACTGCTCTGGTGTCATTTACTTGGCGAGCTCGTCATCCCCAAGCTCCCCGGCGGCCTCAGCGTCCTCTACCGCCTCCTCAACCTCGTGGTGCCCGAAGAAGTCTACCTCGACTTCCTCCAGCAATACCGCGACGGCGGCAAGTTCTACCGCAACCTCAAGAAAGCCGTCGCCGAACACGTCAGCAAATTCAACGACCCCGCCAACAACGACGACTTCATCCAGGACTTCCTCCGCGAGAACGCGAAGAAAGTAATCCCCGTCGCCCTCGACACGGTAGAATCCTGCCGCGAGGCCATGGGGATTGGGCGGAGCTTGTATCGGGGGTAGCTCTCGACGGGACCGTCCTGCGCACAAGGCCAGCCGCACGAGGGCCGACTATCCCACACACGCCGAATCAACACCAACGGGCGACCGTCCCCACAATACGCGGGACCGTCACGCCTTGTTAAATCGGCGGAAAGCCCTCCACCACTTCGGCAACCCGGAGATTTTCAATAACGACCCGGGATGTCAGTTTACTAGTGATTCATTCACTCAAGTGCTCAAAGACGCTGACATACAAATCAGCATGGATGGTAAAGGACGTTGGGTTGACAATGTGTTCATCGAACGCCTGTGGCGCAGCTTCAAGCATGAGGAGTTTTACCTGAACGCCTACGAGAACTTGCCCCATGCGCCAACGGATTCGCGCGTGGATGGAGTTCCACAACCAGAGGAGGAAACACCAATCCCTTGAAAAGATATCTCCACATAATTTCTAATACCACGGCTTGAACTCCCAAATATGGGCTTCAGCTTAATCCCAAACAGGATACACTTAGGAAACCCGATCCAGTGTCCAATCTATAGGGTCCACTTCTAGTGGAGACATGCTGATGAATATTGCCGCATCTAACAACAAATGGTGGCCCACACTGTCGTTCCGACGGTACCGCGCTAAACATGCGGCTCTGAGTGGAAACTACTGGTTTCATCAGCTCGCAACTCACAACCTACGACTGTCACTAGATCAAGCCGCTCCCGACGCTCTCGTTTCCAGCCACGTGCCGCCACCATTTGCTCTAAAAAGGTTTGCTGAAACCGTCTCCGAAATGTGGGATCAACTTGAAGGTAGAGAAAACGCGTTTCGTCTCAACATGCTTGTCATGGCAGCCGCGTCGCTTGAGTCCTATCTCGAAGAAGCGGTGACGATACATATTGGAAACCTCGGTCATTGCAACGGACCATATGAATTAAACGCTGTAGGAAAAGCATTGGGTAGTCCAGTTCTGCGAAGCTCGACGATTCCGGATATGCTGAAGTATGTAGAGATTCTCCTCGGAATTTCGCTTGACCAGCAAAGAACCGAATGGACCGATGCTTTCAAGCTACGTTGCGCAGCGGCTCACAATGGAGGAGTTGTTACCCCCAAAGTACTTCGGGACATTCCAGATATCGGAATTGAGCTAGGAGAATATATTTCCTTGTCGTGGGACCAGTTAGTTAAATACTTGGATGCTGCATTCGATATAGCGAGCAAAGTGGACCAGAAAGTTGCGTCAAATGAAGCAAGCCAGTTAGAGTTAACGTGGCACCTTAGTCAACTACGTGAACTCCATAAGCTTCCGGCCCGCGATGACTTGTGGCAGTACGTGGATAGCATGAAATTCAGGCCCATCACTACCGAAGAAAAGAAAATCATCGAGGCAGCCATCTATTAATATAATGCTCTCTCGGGAAGTCGCCGAGTAAAAAAACTTGTGGTGAAATCAGTAACCACTGATAGAACCGGTGGTATGAGGAAGGCCCCTAAAAGGAGCCGATTCACTCGAGCACAGAAAGAGTTTATTTTTAAGGATTTAGTCCCGAAGGGACTGCGGAACCTGATGAATGCACACCGGCTGAGCCGGTGGACTAGCTTGGATCTAGGCCACTGTCGCCGCCGCGCCCGATCTACACATGGACCAAATCGTGGGCCAGCGTGACGTTCTGGGCCGACTTCGTGTCCGCGCCGTTGACGAAGATCAGTGGCGCATAGGCATCGCACAACGCAAAGCCCCGGAACTCCGCCACGTCCAGTTTCCGGTGCGTGTTGTTGCCCACCACGCCATTGATCACCGCCATCACGCCCAAGTCCTGAATGGCATGGTGCAACGCGCTGATCGCGTCCTTCCACGTGGTCACCTCGCGCGCCCAGCCGCGCTTGAGGCCCAAGGCCTCCCGCATCGCCGCCTCCACCGCCTAGGGAAGGTCCGAAAACCGCTCCGACCCTACAATACCCAACGGCTCTCCGTCCGCCTCCACCAAGGTCTCCCGAAGCCACTACTGCCGCTGTTGCATGGTGTACAGCGTATCCAGCAGGTCGGCACTCGGGCTGCGCACCGCCGTCCCGGAAAGCGTCCGGAAATCAGGGATAGGCAACCGCTCCTCCGGCGGTTCGGGCAGAAATAAATAGCCCAACGGCGCGTGGGTCGCCTGGGAAAAATCCTCCAACTGCTTCAAAGTAGGTGCTGACTCTCCCGACAGCCACGTGTCGAGCTTCGGAAACTTCTCGGACAATGCCGTGTCGGGTTTCCGCGAACGCGCTATCGCCCAGCGAAAGAGCGCGGGCTCTATGGCAACTCGGGTGGTCACTTGCCTGCGGGCTTTAAGCTAGATGTAAAAGCGGATTCGAGAGTATTTTCGGTGTGCGGGTTCGGCATTATTGCGCTCCTTCACTCACGTCTGTGATATCACCTAACACGCTAACACCTTTGTGCGTTCAATTCCAAAGAAGTCGGCAAGTACCAGAACAAACGATTTCAACTCGGTCGGGAGCTCTACAATAGGCGAACAGCTTATAGCAAATGCTTGCGATTCCAGTTGTACTGCTAATTTGAACAATCCGTATCCAGCAAGCTGCTTCGTCATAAACTCCGCAATAATATCGGCGCGCAGATTGCCCGCCTCAACTTTTAAACTCTTGACGATCTGAGATATCACATTGGAATCTTCTGGCCTATCCGGCCTTTTACACAAGTCTAGCACTTTGCCAAACTCATCGAGACGATTGCGTCCGGCAGTCCCATAACGAAACCCTGTCTCAATGGTGTGCTGCCGTCGCTCGAAGTCCGTGAATTCCATCTTCACGGCAAGGAAGTCCACTGTTACCGCCAAATAGCTTAAGGTGGCATAGAGCACTCGACGAATCGCATCTTGAACTCCCGGATAGGCGATTAGTTCCTCAAAGCATTTCCTGATATCAACAATATGTAGATTGCACCCATCAAACGTCATATGTGTCAGAAGACGAGCCTTGGCCGAGTGATACCTCCCAAGGAGTTCCTTGCCCAGCTCCTCAGCACCAATCGGTTGCAAAGCTGAGAACAACTGCTCCTCCGACAGGCGACTCGCATCTGGCATGGCTTGGGCATCGTGCAGGTACTGACCATCGATAACAGCTACATTGCTGCGTCTGCCAAACTCAACAACAGCTGGATTGCTCTCCGTCGTTACGACGATACATCTATCCAATCGGAGCACGTGCATCACCCCCAATGCCCAGAAGAATCGCTCTATAGCCTGCGGAGTCTTCTTGTTCTTAATATCGACATTGACACGCTCTCGGAACAACCCACTCTTGCCATAGAGCCAAAGGTCGATATCCGTTACATCACGATCTTTAAATTTGTAGGGCAGTGCTCGCACAACATAGTAACCCGCATGCAAAAAAACATTGCGGATCGCCTCTTCGGCCCTCGCACCTTTGAGATTTCCTTTATCTCCCATCGCCATTTACTCCTTAAAGGCTCGTGGTTCGGAGGGTTTCAAGCGCTTGACGGACATCTATTTTTTCAGCATGAGCCTGTTTGCGAGCTTGGACGCGATTGTATTCGGGGCCACTATACGCATTCAACGGCGATCCAGGGAGCACCGTGAGGGACTGATCGCTGGCATCTCCTGATTGAAGGACCTGAAGAGCTAACTTTCCAATATCTCGTTTTAGGAGCCGCATTGAAAACATTTGGCCCCGTGTCGGGATAACTTGGACCACACCACGAAGCTCCAACACTCTATAATCTTGACCGATCGCCGTGCATGGTCCTATTGCACTACCCGCAATGAGCTTTTCCATAAGCTGCTTCAAAAAGACGATCCGCCCGCGACCGGACGCACTACGACTCATCCCGTATTCGAGCGAAGCTACGAATGCCTTGGCCAGATCGAACGCATCAGAGATGTCGCTACGTCCAAACTTATTGAAGGCCGATGGCCGCGTAATGTATTCGACAGTCTCTCTGTTGTTGCTGACGGTATTTACGTCATACATGCCGATTGACTGCAACTTCTTGAAAAGCTTAACTCCGAGCGTCTGCACAGCAATCTTCTTCTCGATACACCCTTCGGCAGTCAATAGTTGATCGACACTCTGAACGTTTGTTCGATCGACTGCCGTCAATGAATCCAAAACGGCTTTCGCCTTCTTTACGTGATCACCGCGAAACAATGCGCCGTTGAAGTAGAGCTTATTTAAACTATCCAGAGGCTCCATGTCGCAAAGCTTGTATGTTTCGACCGTCTCTATTAACTGATTAACATCCTTTCTCGCAAGGTGGTACTGATTGCTCAGATACTTGCCCAACTCGACATCGGTTCGTGGGGCTTGTGAACAGAGTTCCGCGGCATCAAGGGAGGCGATTTCAATGGGTTTAGGATCCAAATGGTTGAAAATGTTACCGGTGTGCTCTAGAACAGTCCGAGTTGTCAGCCCAAGCACCTCGATGGAGTTTTGTCCCAAATCGATCAACGCATGGTCTTTGAGTGTTTCTAATAAGGCGGGGAGTTGATACGTAAGGTCAAGGCCAGCAACCTCTGCGAGCGTCCGCACCTTTTCGTTACTCAGCTGATTTTGTTCGTCGCTTGCTGAGAGGGCCGAGAGCAGCACTCCGCAATTTCCGGCTTTCCGCAAGTTATCCATTCCTGCACTGGTGCCGTACTCTTCGAGCTTGCCAGCGTGATGAATTATCCAAGCGCCTTGTGCTTTCGTATCCATTTCATCAATCCCCTAGTAGTGCTTCGCCTCACGTACATCAATCTTCCCTGTCACCACCCCCGATATCAACACGTTCCGGTATTCGTTCACCGTATCAAGTGACCCCTCGATTTTGGCCCGGAAGCGGTCGTAGTGCCCGGTCTCGCGATCAACGGCGTTAACTAGTTTCTGTGGCGGAAAGCTGAATTGACAAAATGATAAACGAATGGCCTACTCCCTTTGGACAAAACATCTGTGACGGCAATCACAGAAAGGAGCAGGCCATGCGAATGAAGACTGTGCGTCAAATTTACCTGGATTTTGAGCTTCCGTCAAGCCCGACGAAAGTGGTGGCGTCGTACCGCAAGAAGTACGGGTCCATCAATGCGCTGTTGCTGGCGAACCCGGCGGTGCTTGATTTGGTGCATTCGGATTTCTGCCGATGGCTCTCGACTTCTGAAAAGGGCCGTTGCAGCGGTTATACTTCTGAAGAGATTCTACGATGCCTGGTGGTGATGTTTGTGGAGCAGGACAGTTACCGGGACGTGGTGGTTCGGATCGAGAATAGTGATTTCCTACGCAGCTTCGTGGGGCTGGGTTTCGCGAAGCCGATGATGGATTTTTCCTTTGTGGGCAAGGCTTTTGCCGCGTTGTCAGGGGAAACCTGGCATGCGGTGAACCAGTCGTTGGCGCGGCACGCGAAGAAGAAGGCGTGGATCAGTGGCGAGAAGTTGCGCACGGACTCGACGGCGTATGAGTCCAATATTCACTACCCCACCGATTCTTCGCTCTTGTGGGACAGTTTCCGGGTTCTGTGCCGTACGCTGCGCCGCCTTCAAAAGGCGTGCCCGAAATTGGGCCTTACGCACCGCTACCACGACAAAAAGGTCAAGAAACTCGCCTTCTACATCGCCCGCAACGCCAAGAGCCGCAGCAAGGCAACGCAGCGACAGGTGAAACGCACTTATCGACTCCTCATAGAGCGGGTGGCGTGGATTGCCGGGATCAGCAACGAAGTTCAAAAGCTATTCGCGCACGCAATCCTTGAGGTGTCGGAACTTGTCCTGTACACCCCCGTCGCCGAGCGAATCGTCGACCAGGCCCAGCGCCGCATATTCGATGGCGAGATTGTTCCTTCGAACGAGAAGGTCTACAGCCTCTTTGAGGAGCACACCGAACTCTTGAAGCGGGGCAAGGCCGGGAAGCCGGTCGAGTTTGGTCATAAGGTGTTGATCGCTCAGACGGGCGAGAAGTTCATCACCCACTACAAAGTGATGCCGGAGCGCGAGGAGGACAAAGACCTCTTGGAGGCGACGCTCGAGGCCCATCGCTCCTTGTTCGGCAAGCTACCCGACACGCTTGCTGCCGACAAAGGATTCTATGCGAGTGTCGAACAACTGAAAGGGCTTGAGAAGAAGATCACGACCGTATCCATCTGCAAGAAGGGCCGGCGGACCAAGAAAGAGGAAGAGCGAGAGCACGGTGAAGAGTTCAAGGCAGGCCAAGCCTTCCGCGCCGGTGTCGAAGGGACGATATCCGTGTTAAAACGCGCCTTCAAGCTGAATCGATGCCTTTTTAAGGGTTATAAGAATTTTGCGTCGAGCGTGGGCTGTGCGGTGTTCTGCCACAACCTCGTTCTGCTCGCAGAGACATAGAAAATCGGCTTCGATTTTGAATGGTTAACGCGGGGCGACGGAGGGATGCGTCCCGAGGCGTCGGAAATCGACGTTCGATGACGAAATGCAGCATTATGGACGCCATCCAGAAGAGCTACACTGAACTAGGAATGAGAAAAACTCCGAAGGATGCGCCAGAAACGGCTATTCGACACAGAAACTAGATAGGAAATCGTGTTCGGGTGCACATCCCAACGGACGCACCAACGAACCGAACCGCCCGCCATGCTACGGAAAAACCCTGCAATCGGCCTGCGCGACGTGGGTTTATAATCACTACTCATCG
Organism: Candidatus Hydrogenedentota bacterium; assembly: GCA_016791475.1. NCBI lineage: Bacteria > Pseudomonadati > Candidatus Hydrogenedentota > Candidatus Hydrogenedentota bacterium. The sequence goes on along the minus strand of JAEUWI010000030.1, from coordinate 20,258 downwards.
ATCCCGATACCCCTCTTCATAGCCTTGACGTCTCATGGCGCGGCATACACCCGCCCCACCTTGCGCCGTAGTATCCGGGAGCCCGTCGGGATGAATCAACCTGAGGGGGACGTACCGCCGCATGCGAACCCCAAACGGCCAGGGAATCCCAGTCCCCACCCATCACCCCGAGAAGCAAAGAGCATCTCAACGCGGCGGCATGTCCCAGTGGATGCTGGAATCGCGACGCGGAGCAAGACGAGATCGCTGCACCATACGGCACCGAAGTAATTCTCGCCTTCTCTCGTTCCCAAGCTCCGCTTGGGAATGCAGGTCTCGAAGCTCCGCTTCGCCAGTGGCGGTGACGTATCCGACGATCACGTGCATTGTTCAACGCACAATTCAACGCCACAATCGCAGCGGAGCAGAGCTCCGGGGACGGCATTCCCAAGCGGAGCTTGGGAACGAGTAAATCGCTATCACACTACAGGTCGAGTGAATCCAAGGCAGGCTTCAATGCCGCCTCCAGCCGCGCCATCGCCTCGATCATGGCTGACTGCAATGCAGTCCACTCCACCTCGGGAATCCGATAGCCTCCCAAATCAAGGCTGTACTTAATCCGGCAACCCCGCCGCGCGTCCAACCTTTCCCACGAAAGCTGCGTTCCGAAACGCCCCTCGATCTCCGGCTTCAGCATGTGAAGCCGGTCGAATATCAATTTGTTCTCGTCGCCATCACCCCGATCAATGTATAGCTCGACGGCCCCGTAGCCACGCACAATGATATAGTTGAACACTAGACCACGAATACCCGACGTGGTACCAATCCAGTGTTGCGTCCCCGGCTTCAGATGCGCGTGGCGCGTCTGGCGCTCCCGCGCGAGCACCAGTAGGCCCGCCCAGAATCGGCTGAACTCGTTGCTCTTCTCTACCCGCACCTTGCGCCCGGCTTGCTCCTTCTCGCGGAGTTGCACTTGATACTCTTGCGCCTCGGGAAGGGGTATGATTTGCTGGACATCGATTAATCTTGATTCCCCATCCAGATAGGGCCTAAGGCGCACGCAACGGATGTCAATATCGCGTTCCCGGAGCCAGAGTACCGCTGTTGTCAGTTCCTTCCCAAAGTCCTCTGACACCAGCAATATCCGAACATCGGGTGCAAAATTCTCCTCGTCCGGATCATCCCATCCCAAAAAGGCCAACATACGCTCGCGCGCTTCGACTGCGACTTCTCCAATACGAGTCAGGAACTCTCCATGGATCTGAGCCGCCCGTTCAAAAGTCATGGCGGACACCATGCTCGCGTAGCGGATAGCCTGCAGGTCCATATGTCCGCCGTCATTGGTTCGCTTCAACTCGAGCACGACCAGATTGGCCTGACGATCTATGGCGAGCAGGTCAATTCTACGTCGACTATCCTCCCAGTCGCCAAATTCTTCCGTGAGCACATAGAGGTCATCCCCAAGCACCTCGATCTGAGTGCGAAGCAAACGTTGGAGATCTCCCCGCTCTCGTATCCTGAGATCGGCAAACGAAGCCTGAGCTATCGGACGAAAGGTGTCAGCGGTCATTTCGTAGAGGGGCACTGGTATTCTCCTGCTCTGCAATATACACTCACAATTTGAAAAATATCTTCTGAATACTCGGGACCGCCCCCTACTCCCCCATCTCTTCCCCGTCGGGCACGAGCACGATGTACATATCCGACACGAGCTCTTTTCCGGCGATGCGGTTGATCTTTTTCATGATCTGCCATTTGCGGTAGTTGAGCTTGTGCATCCACACGGCGCTGTCGGCTTCTATCCTGAGCTGGAGCTCTTTGATGCCCTGCGGGCGCGTGTGTTTGGCCACGGTCTCGCCGACAATCTCGGGCCAGTGTTCCCATATCTCGGCGTGCTCCAGGTGCTTGCCCAGATCGGTAGTCTTCTTAAGTTTGGCGAGGATATCACCCACGCCTTCGGGTTTGGTGCGCTTCAATTCGGCCTCGTGTCGTGTGGCGGTCATCATCTGGCCGCCGGGATTCCTGTTCCACTCCGCTGGTGACAGCCGTCCATTGTACGCTATTTCTCTGGAGCGTGGACAGGGGCTCTGGCCCGGGCCTATCGCCCTCACCGGTTGCGGATGGCAATATCGAAATGTACCACGTCGGCTTCGACGCTGGCGCAGAGTTTCGTGTAGAGGGCCACGGCGGGTGCATCGACGGTATCGGCCTGGACGAAGATTACGTAGCCCCCCGCCGCCGCGCCGATCCACCCCAGGCGCTCAATGAGTTCCGTGGCGATGCCCTGGCGTCGGTAGCGTTCGTCTACGGCGAGATCGTAGAGATAGAACTCGCTGCGCGGTCGCTCGAACTTCCTGAGCTCATAAGCCACGAGTCCCCCGACCACTTCGTCGTGATCATTGCAGGCGACCAGCACCACACAGGTGGCGTCGCCCAGGAGGGTGTTGATGTAGGCATCGTCGGGCTCATACTGGCGCTCGGAATCCGGTTCGCCGAAGGCCACACGAAACACGTTCAAGAGTGCGCGAAGTGGCGCGATGTCCCCTGGTTGAAGTCGCCTGCAGGATATGGCCATGGTTTTTGTCCCTCTTTGCCCGTTGCCGTCCGCTCGCTGCGCTACTCTGCCTCGAGCCGTCCCTCGACCATCTGGTAGCGGCGGTAAGGCCGCCCGCCGATCTTGTCGGTCAGTTCGCGCTCGGTAGTAGTCACGAGACATTGTACCTTATCCTGCAACGATTCGAACAGAGCCTGAGCCCGGTGGGCATCGAGTTCCGCGAGGACTTCGTCGAGCATGAGAACGGGGTACTCACCTGTTTTCGCGTTGACGAGTTCGATCTCGGCGAGCTTGAGGGCAAGTGCGGCGGACTTCTGCTGGCCCTGGGATCCATAAACACGGGCAGGTCGCCCTTCGATGAGGATTTCGATATCGTCGCGGTGGGGCCCGCGAAGGGTCTGCTTGCGGCGGATGTCGTGTTCTCGGGTATCGCGGAGAATGGCCTCGAAATCTTCGGCACGCTCCAGGTCGGGCGTGTAGGTAAGGGTGAGGGTCTCGGCGGTGGCGATGCGCTGGTAGGCCCCGGCGGCCTGCACGGAGAGATCGGCGATGAAGGCCGCGCGCTCGTCCATGAGGATCTGCCCCGCGGGCGCGAGCTGGGCGTCCCAGATTTCGAGGAGGGCCGGATCGGGTCGGTGCTGCTTGAGGAGGCTGTTGCGCTGTTTGAGGGCCTGGCGATAGCGCTGAAGGGCGCCCAGGTAGCGGGGATTAATCTGGGAAATTTCCATGTCCAGAAACCGGCGGCGCATGGACCCGCTGCCCTTGACGAGGGCCACATCTTCCGGTGAAAAGAAGACCGTGTTGATGCGGCCGAGGATATCGCTGACGCGGGTCTGGGGCACGCCGTTGATCTTGAAGCGCTTGGCTTTCTGCCAGTAATGCGCTTCGAGGTGCACCTCGCGATCGCTGCGCCGGGCTATTGCGGTGATGGAGAAGCCCTCTTCGCCGTGGCGCGCGAGTTCGCGCTCGTTGAGCGTGCGGTGGCTTCGCGCGGTACAAACGTAGAGCAGGGCCTCCAGCAGGGAGGTCTTTCCCTGAGCGTTGTCGCCGTGAATGATGTTCAGGCCGGGCTCGGGTGCGAAGGATAGTTCGTCCAGGCAGCGGAAGCGGCGGCAGGTTAGCTGGGTCAACCACATGGGCCTTGATCACCGGATATGGCCGGGGCGGGCCCGGCAAACTGGTCTGCGGCAGAAAGGGACATGCCCGCAGGGGCGCGTCATTTCGCGAGGTTTAACAGCTCGTCGATGGAAGCCCGCATGTTGAAATACTGCTCGGAAACCTTGGCCAGTTTCGCGCAATCGATCTCGGCCACTTCATAGGTTTCCGGCACGACCTCGGTGCGATTGTCCGGATGAGAGTAATAGCCGCTGAGGTTGCACATCTGGTTGGCAATGGAAAGGCAGGCTGCCAGCACTTTGTGCTGCGGATCGCAGGCGTTCAAGTCATGGTGGCCGCGGATGGCGTTGATCACCGCCGGCGTTAATTTCCATTTCTGGGCAAGCATGGCCCCCAGTTCGGCATGGTCCACACCGATGACACGCCGTTCCGCTTCATACCAGGCGATGCGCTCTTCGCGCACAATCGTCTCAATCTCGGCGCACTCATCGGGCAGGTATTCTTCGAGGATGACTTTGCCGATATCGTGAATAAGGCCATAGGTGAAGGCCTCGTCTTCCGAACCGACAAAGCCTTTGACACAGCCAGAAAGCACGATGGACTTCATGGCAATGCCGCAGGCCACGGAATGTTGGAGGAAGTGCGTCGCACTCGACTTCATGCAGTCGAACGCCGTGGCGGTCATGGCGAGATTTTTGAGCACCTTGGCCCCAAGCAGCACCGTGGCGTGCTCCACACTCGTCACTTCCTGGCCCAGCCCGTAGTAGGCGGAATTCACCAGGCGGAGCGTCTTCAGGGCGATAGCCGGATCCGAGGAGATCACATGGGCGACGGACTTCATGTCGCAGGTGGGATCGTTGAGCATCTCGGTCAGCTTGGCCACCGAATCGGGAAGACTCGGGAGGGTGACGACCTCATCCAGAAGGGTTTCAATATCGTAGGCGTTGTCGGGTGCCATCAATCAAGCCCTGTCAGCGCGGGAAAGGAACGCGTGCCAAATCCCCGTTCCTGCATGCAGAGGATTTCAAGATACTGGCCTGGCGTGAGAAATTCGCAGCCTGCAGGCAGCAGGGAGGTGTGAGGCTTCTTGGGATCCTCGCCCGGCGTGACCAGCGTCGCACCGTTGGGATTACTGGCGGGACCGACCACGATGATGCTGCCCTTGCCACCTTGCTTCAGCGCAAGACTGCCCACGAGCGCCTCGCCCTGCTTTTTCCACGTAATCACGATGCGGATTCACTTTCCAACGGGCACACCTCGGGCATGCCGCGACGTTTCGAAGCCTGGCACGTCCGCCAGATTGCCCTCAAGCACTGGCGACAGAACCTGTTCGCGGGATTAGAAAATGTATTCGGGCTCGAGGACCGCGTCGTAGTTCACGGCTTTGTCGGTGAAGGGAAAGCTCACCATCTCGAACACGCCCGTGCTCGTGCGCATGACCGCGCGGGCACCGCCCAGCACCGGAACGACGCCAAGGAGGTAGGCCAGCGGCTTGCCTTCCTTATACTTCTTGTCGAAGGTAACCGGGATTTCGGCCCAGCCGAAGAGGACGTTGGAGACGCCGCGCCCCAGCTTGGTCAGGGATTTTTCAACCCCGGTCGGCTTGGGAAGGTCGAGTTCCGGATTGTACAACTGCGCCGAAACGGGCGACACCTGGAACAGCATCACCCCTACCAGCAGCACGGCAATCCCACTTCGCATAATCAGGTGTTTGGTAGCCAAAACGCTCCCTCCACATCCATTGTTGTTAGTGCCTGTAAACAAACACGTTCCCGTAAAACAATATGGTTCTTGGAGTGTAGCACAGCCGCCAGTACTTGTCAATTAACTACTGCCGACGTAAAAAGCCCTCCCGCCGGGCGCCCCACGGACCTGTCCCTGCGAACCCAAGTGATGCAAAACAAAGCACCCCGCTCGACTCTGGGACGGTTCAAGCGATTGGTACATGGGTCTGATCCGCCCCGCCCGATACTCATAAATAGCTCATAAAAAACACCTTAGAGACACTAACAACATCAACAGGCCGGATTGGCACGGGTTTGGCCTTCACCAAGGTGTCAGTCAACAAGTAACGCCACCGCAGCGTGGTAACAACATAAGGAGAATCACCATGAGCCTGCTAGTACCCATCAAACGGACGAACGTCTTCCCCTGGGCCGGATTTGGCGAACTGGAGCAGCAGTTGGAGCGCATGTTCAATACCGGCTCGACGTCGGAGCAGCAGCCGGGCACGACGTGGCTGCCGCCTGTGGATATCCACGAATCCGACGATGCCTACACGCTGGTCGCCGACCTGCCGGGCATGAAGAAAGAAGACATCACGGTCAGTATCGTCGACGACCGGATTACGCTGAAGGGCAGCCGTAAGCGTGAAGAGCGCCACGAGGAGAAAGGCTATCGCCGCTACGAGCGCGCCGAGGGCACTTTCGAGCGGAGCTTCCGAATCAATGGCGGCGTGGACGGTGCCAGAGTAGAGGCTACGTTCGAGAACGGCGTACTGACCGTGAAACTGCCGAAACCCGAAGAAACCAAGCCCCGCCAGATCGAGGTGAAAGTAAGTTGAGGTCTTCACTCAGGAGACTGGCTCCTGATTCATATAGATAGCGTGGTCCAACGAGGCCACGCCTGACAGGGAAACGATTTCTCCTTCCTGTGGAACAACCGAAGCCCCGCCCCGGGCATGTGCCGGGGGCGGGGCTTCAACGTCATTCAATACGCTCTTTGCTAAAGGAGCGGGGGCCCCTTCGCCCCGAATCAATCGGCGAGGTGAGGCCGCAACTGTTCGCCGAGAATCTCGGAAAAGGCGCTCGCACCCTCCTTGTTGATATGGATCCGGTCCTTGTACAGTTCCGGCTTCAGGAAGATGTCGTTCGTGCCGCTGTCCACGCGAACCACGGGCACCTCCAACTCCTCCAGCAGCGCCAGGTAGGCCTCCAGCAGGGCGGTGTGGTCGGCCAAGTCCTGCCCCTTTTTCTCCCACAGCGGACCCAGGCACACGATAAATTTGACGCCTTTCTCGCGGGCCGACTCGGCGAACTTGCGCAGCGTCTGCACCTGGAAGGGATCGATGGCCGGCGCCGTGGTCGCGGCGGCCGCCGGTGCGTTCTCCTCTTCGATCCGCACAATCTCCAGCACATCGGATCCGAAGTAGGGCAGGAAGCCCCGGCTCTTGATGGTGCCGGCGGAATCAGGCTTGAGGGTGTACTTGAGGAGCGGCATCAGCATGGAATTATAAGGGTAGGCTGCGGAGAGGAGCCGCACGCGCTCGAACTTGCTGCGCTCCAGCAACAGCGCGTTGAGCGCGGGATTTCCGCGCTTGTAGTAAGGCAGCAGCACCGAGAGCTTGTCCAGACTGGCCGTTCCGCCGGCTTCCCGCAGGTCCTCCGGGTTCAAATCCAGGATGAAGGCCTTCGGCGTGTATTCACTCAACACAAGCTGGGCGATTCCGTAGTGGCACAGGAGATTCTGCGCGTCGATGCCGGCGTTGAAAAAGCTCCGGCCGGTGGATTTTTCCAGCACGTCGGGAATGTAGTGGTGCTTGGCGCGGGAAGAGCCAAAGACGACCACATCATTGCGCTGCTCCAGCGTCAGATTGATGCACCCGCCAAAATCGCCTTCCCGGGTTCTGTCGTAGAGCGTTCCCAGGACAAGGCCGAGCCCCTGATCGATGAGGGCGACCAGGAGGACGGCAAGCAGCGCGCGCAGGGCGAAGCGCTTGACGCTAGAATTGGAAGTAGATGAATTGTCCGCCATCAATCACGCCGATCGTCAAAATGAGTAGGATGCAGTACGAGTAAATACTCCAGCGGAACCAGGTGGGCCACCGGTTGAAACTTTCGACCAGGGTCCGATTGCCCTGGAGCCGTTCCACGGCCAGAAGCGAAGCAATGCCCCAGATGCCATAGAAGAAATGGCTGGCGTTGGAAATATCCAGGGAGAACCAATTGGGGCTCAGAATGGCGCCGACCACATGGAAGGCGTCGGAGACATTGTTCGCGCGAAAGAAGATCCAGCCCAGGCAGACGAGGTGGAAGCAAATGAATACCTGGAGCGCGCCGTGCAGGCCCTTGTGCTTTTTCAGTCCCGTCTTCTCGGCAATAGACTCGCGCAAGGACTTGCTCATCAGTGCGAAGACGAGGAAGAAACCGTGAAGCGCGCCCCAGATCACAAAGGTCCAGTTGGCCCCGTGCCAGAGTCCGCTCACCAGGAAGATAACGAACAGATTCCGGTAGTAGTAGATTTTTCCGACCCGGTTCCCGCCGAGGGGAATGTACAGGTAGTCGCGAAACCAGGTGGAAAGGGATATGTGCCAGCGCGACCAGAATTCGGAGATGGACTTGGACTCGTAGGGCTTTCGGAAGTTTTCCATCAGGTCAAAACCGAGCATGCGCGCGGAACCAATGGCGATGTCAGAATAGGCCGAGAAGTCGCAGTAAATCTGGAAGGCGAAGAAATAGGTCGCCATGATAAACGTGGGCGCGGAATCGAAATGGTGGGGATTGTTGTAGACCGTATTCACATAGATGGACAGGCGGTCCGCAATGACGATCTTCTTGAAAAGCCCCCAAAGGACCATGCGCAATCCGTCCACGATCCGCTGGATGTCGAGCGCGTGCTTCTCGTGAAACTGGGGTAGAAAGCTGACCGCGCGCTCAATGGGGCCGGCCACCAACTGGGGAAAGAAGCAGACATACAGCGCAAAGATTCCGAAGTGGTGCTCCGCTTTCTTGTGCCCTCTGTAGACGTCGATGGTGTAGCTCAGGGTTTGAAAGGTATAGAAGGATATACCCGCCGGCAAGAGCAGATTGTAGGTGGGGAAATGATAGGCGATGTTGAAGGTATTGAATACCTCCTGAAAGCTCGCGCTGAAGAAATTCAGGTACTTGAAGGTAAAGAGCATACCCAGATTGGAGGTGAGGCTGAATCCCAGCCACATCTTGCGCAGCCGACTGCTGGCGGTTTTCTCCATGCCCAGGGCCGCAACATAATCCACCAGCGTGGAAAGCACAATGAGAATAATAAACTCCGCCTTCCAGCACATGTAGAAGTAATAGCTGGCAACGAGGAGAAGAATCCACCGGAAACGGTGGGGAATGAGATAATACGCTCCGACGACGAGCGGAAGAAACAGCAGAAAATCTATCGAGTTAAACAGCATGGTCCCAGGTTTTCCGCTTTTTCCGTGTGGCTCGTAGTTGTTCGCATATTCAGATCCGTCGGGGGCTGTACCGGATCTCCCATAAAGGTTGACCCGACTACAAGGGTCGCGTAATGGACGCTATCGAATTCAACGGCCCCGGGGGACCCTGTGTAATACCATGGACGCGGATAACGGCCGCCTCGGGGAAAGGTCTCCCATAACCAACGCTGTTCCCCGGAATTCCGGCACGCAATCAGACTCAAACCCCGACTGGGCGTGGACCGCAAGAGGATCCCGAAAACTCCAGATTCCGACAGGTATCACCGCATCTGCACAGTGGGCGGGATTGTAAAGGTTTCGGTATACGATTTCAAAACACCAGCGGCGCGGATCGCCGCGTGAGTCAACCCGAGTACGAAACCGCCCCGCGCCACGGCTGTTAAGGGCCCCGCCGCGGCGACTGCCGGGCGGGGCGTTGCGAAGATTCGGGAAAGCCGCACGGGCGTTAGCGCGCCAGGCGGAAGCCGTTGATGCCGTCGGAGTGATTCGGGTCGTATCGGAAGCGACGCGCCGAGCGCTGGTTCTCTTTTTTCACCAGTCGGGCCCAGGCGCCGCCGCGGGCTACTTTGTCGGTGCCCACTTCCGGGCCCCGGGGATTGTCCGTGACGTTTTCACTGTAGTAGGTCGCGGAATACCAGTCGTCGCACCACTCAACCACATTGCCGGCCATATCGTAGGCCCCGACGGGGCTGGGGCTGTCCACCGTCTGGATGTTGCCGTTGGGGCTGATATTGATGCCGTTGAACCAGCCCACCGGCGAAGTATAGGACTCTTTCGCGTCCTGGATAATGCCCAGCGGATTGATGAAGCTTGTGCTGCCGTAGTCGGGATTCGGCCGGAAGCTGTCCACATGGAAATTCACCCGATCGCGCGTGGTCAGTTCGTCGCTCGTAATCGGGTAGATCCAGTGCTTCTCCCCGTCCCACGCGGCCGCGCGCTCCCACTCCGCCTCCGACGGGAGGCGGTAGCCGTTTTTCGTGAAGTCGCCGGTCCACGTGTCCGTGTCGTAGACCGGTTCGAGGCCGGAACGCTCGGAAAGCCAGTTGGCAAACAGTACCGCCCCGTACCAGGTCGGTTCCGTCACCGGATGGGTCGCCTTGTCGTAGAAGGTACCGGCCGGGACACCCTCCAGCACTTTGGTCACGAAGGAATTGGTGTTCTGGTCGTAGTCGATGCCATCTTCGGTAAGGGCGAAGGCAAAAACCACCCGGGGCAGGGCGCTGTCGAAAAACCACACGTTCTCCGGAAAACCTTGCCACGATGAGCCGTTGGGCCGCTTGAGCAGATCGCGCGAGGGATGGTGCATAAAGTTCATGAACTCGGCGAACTGGGCATTGTTCACCTCAAACTTGCCTATCTCATACGCGTCGAGCGTCACCTCCCGGCGCGGCAGTTCGTCCTGCAGATCGAAGAGCGCGTCATCCCCGTCTTCCCGGGGACCCATCGTGAAGGTGCCCGCGGGCACGGGGAGCATGACCACATCCTCGAAGAAGGACGCGGTGAAGGACTTCGTGGCGATAACGTCGGTGTCGGTGCGCGGATTGTCGGTGCTGCCGTCGCTCCATTGCGAGAACAGGTAGCCCTCATTCGGCACCGCCGTAACCGCCGTGGTGCTCGCGCCCACCTCGACATCTTGAATGGACACACCGGAAATATCCCCGTTCTCGCCCGCTTCATAGGTCACCGTCAAGGTCGCGGAGAAGTTGGCCGTCACGGAAATGTCGCCACTGACATCCAGATCGGTCCGGGGATTGTCCAGGACGCCGTCGCTCCAGCCGTCAAATCCGAAGCCGTTGGCGGGCACCGCCGTAACCGTGCGCCCGTCCGCACCGTCGCGGATGGTCTGGCTCGCGGGGCCGGTCAGGCTCCCGTTGCTGCCCGCCGTATAGGTCAACGTGAACAACTCCACAAACTGGGCGGTCACCGTCACATCACTGACCACATTGACGTCGGTCCGGGGATTCTGCTTCGTATTGTCGCTCCACTTATCAAAAACAAAACTGGCGTTCGGCGCCGCCGTCACGGCCGTACCCGACCCGCCCGTATTCACTATCTGGGTCGTCGCGCCGGTAAGGGTGCCGCCCTCGCTTGCCAGATACGTCAGGGTGAAGGCGGGCACAAACTCCGCCGTCACACTCAGATCGCTCGTCGCGCCGGTATCCACGCGGGGATTGTCCGTTCGGCCGTCGCTCCACTGGTCGAAACCATAGCCTTCATTGGGCACTGCGGTAACCGCCGTACCCGTACCGCCGCTGCCGATGACTTGCTCCGTGGCGCCCGTCAAGGTGCCGTGGGTATCCGCCGCATAACTCAGCGTGATCGCCGTGGCGAAGTTCGCGGTCACGGTGACGTCCCCGTCCACATCGACATCCGTCCTGGGATTGTCCGCCCGACCGTCGCTCCAGCCCGCGAAGCCGAAGGTTGCGTTCGGCACCGCCGTCACCGCCGTGCCGTCCTCACCGTCGTTCACAATCTGGGAGGTCGCGCCCGTGATCGTTCCGTTGGCTCCGGCCACGTAGGTCAGGGTGTACTGGGCCAGGAAATTTGCCGTTACCGTCACATCGCCATCCACATTGAGGTCGGTGCGGGTATTCTCCTCGACGCCGTCGCTCCAGCCGATGAAGATGAAGCCCTCGCCGGGGATCGCCGTAACCGCCGTTCCATCATTACCGTCAATAACCGACTGCTGGGTCACGCCTTCCACGGTTCCACCGGTACCGGCGGTGTAGGTGAGCTGGAAAACTTCCAGGAAGTTGGCCGTAACCGCCAGGTCCGCCGCTATGTTGATATCGGTGCGCGGATTGTCCGTGCGCCCGTCGCTCCAACCGTCAAACACAAAGCTGTCGTCGCGAACCGCCGTCACCGGCGAGCCGCTGCCCCCTTCGGGCACGAGCTGGCTGGCGTTGCCCGCAATCGTGCCGCCCGCGCCCGCCGTATAGCTCAGCGCGAAGAGCTCGGCAAAGTTGGCGGTCACCGTAATATCCGCGCCCACAGCCCGGTCGCGGCGGGGATTGAGGGTACTGCCATCGCTCCAGTTGACGAAGGCGAAACCATCCAGCGGCACGGCCGTCACGGCGGAACCATCGGCGCCGGGCGCCACACTCTGGGGACTGAGCCCTTCAACCGTACCGCCGGGACCCGCCGCATAAGTCAGGGTAAAGGGATCGCCCCCGTCGCAAGGGCCTTCAAAGCCACCGAGTGCGATAATCTGGTCCAGCCGGTTGCGGCTGACTTGGATGGTCTGGGCGGTGGGCGTTGGGTCGTCGGCTAAGAGGCATACCGTAATCAGATCACCTTCATCGTCTTCCGGCGTCCCGGGTAGATCAACCACCACAATCGTGTGAGGGGCGATGGAACTATTTGCTCCCGCTGTTCCCACGACCGCCACGTCGGTGCCCGCCGACAATACGGCGGGGGTTCCACTCGGCGTTCCATAGTCACCCGGCACGAAGATATCGGCCTCTGTATAATCGACCGTATATCGGGCCGCGCCCGCCGCGAGCACAAAAGTCTCCGCCGCGTTGTCGATACTTTCAATTGAACCGGCGATTTGTGCGTTTAACACAGCCGTTGCCAGGCCGGCGGACAATGCCGGTGAAAGTGTAAAGTTGCCCCCCTCGCCCTCAAGCACATTCAGGCCGCCCAGCTCGAGGAAGAGCAGGCCCGCACTCTCCGGCGCAATCTCAAAATCAAAATCCAGGGTGTAGGTTCCGCCATCGGCAAGCGCCAGCGCGATGGTCTCCAGCGGATTGTTCACCAGCACCATGCTCGCTTCCGAAATCACGAGTTCCACACCGCTATAGGACCCGGCGGGCACGGTCGTATCGGAGAGCAACGCCGCCACGTCGGTCAAGTCGAGGAGATCCACCGTCTTCGCGCTGGAGAGCACGCTGGTGGACTCGGTTTCCGTACCATCCAGCGAAAGGATGCGAATGGCCTGAATCCGGGCTTCGAGACTCAGGATGGCCGCGTCATCCACAGGGACAAGGCCCTTGGGAAGTGATTTTCCGGCAACGGGCATTCCTGTGGCGAGGAGAACCTTGAGACTTTCCTCCTCGGGGGTCGGGGGCGGGCAACTGGTGAGGGCGATGGATGCCACCACGGCCAAAGTAAGAAAAAATGAAAACCGTCGAAAATAAGTGTGCACGTGCATTACGAGTTTCCCTGCTGAGCCCAGCCAGTATAGACGCCACTTGCGGTAGTGTTTTATCGTCAGTCTACAGGATTATACAGGATACGATGGATTTTCATCACACGGAGGAACCAATTTGTTCGCGCAACGGTAATGATTACCGCCTGTTATCCCGGTTAATTCCCAGTTCTGCGCTCGGGATCCGGCCTGGACTCCGTCCCGCCTTCGGCTGGCGGGGAAGCGGTTCGTCGGTGCATACCCCGTTGCAGCCATTCGCAGCGCACTTCCAGGGCGTTAATCCCCACCAGGATGGCCACGGCGATCATGGCGAGTTTCACCCCGAGGAAGGGGGAGCCCGCGGCAATGACCACGCCGATAGCGGCGAGCACCCAGATACTCGCGGCGGAAGTGGCCCCCACCACCATACCATCGCGGGTAAGCATGACCCCGGCGCCGAGAAAGCCGATCCCGGTGATCACCTGCCCGATGATACGGGTGGGATCGGTGTTGGGGTTATTGGTGACAAAGCCGATATCGACGAAAACATAGGTGCCCAGAACAATGAGCACGCTCGTACGAATGCCGATAGGCTTTCCCTGCCACTGTCGCTCCAGCCCGATGATGGCCCCCGAAATGAGGCAGGCGAACAGCGCGATCCACGAAAGGGGCGCGACGGAAATCCAAGGACTTTCGCCCCAGGCGTACAGTTTGAGATAGAGAGCTTCCAAGACGCGTTTCACCTTCCAACCCGGCGCGACAGGTACGGTCAACCGTGGAATTTTTCGCCATTTGTCCTAACTATAACAGGTTTTCGATCGCGTGGTGCGGCCAGCCCCCACAGCGGTGCGATTCACGCCGTTCCGCCCGATTTCGAGGGGTGGGGAGGGCCGGGGGAGTCCCCAAAAAAAACATATCTTGAAACTTGTTATTGCTTTTCCTCTCCATGTAATGTATGCGCGATCACAACCGATCATTCAGGAGACCGAAGATGAACGCTGAAGGACGACGAATTACCAATCGCACGTCCCGGCTGACGCGGGAAGTGCTGCTAAGCCTGCTGGACCGTCATACGTCTGGCTGCTTGCCCTCTCCCCACCAGCGCCGCACGCTCTCTATAGCGCTGTGCCTGCGCGGTGCGCTTCAGCCGAAAAAGCAACGTCTACGGAACCCTGAATGGAACGCCTAGCTTCTTATAGCCTCGATATCACTCCCGGTTGCCCCGCTGGGGCCGCGCCGGCACACCGTGCCGGATACCGGGGTCCGAACGGGCCGTCGTTTCGGGAAGCCCGCCTTCCCACCGCTGACGGCCTTTCCGCATATGGGGCAATGGCGTGGGAGAAGGTCGTGGTGGGACGGGGTGAATATTCTCGGCCCCCGGTGTGTAATGAGATCCCTGAAATTCCGCTGGTGAAAAATCAGCCCCCACAAGGTTGCCAGGGGGGTGACCAATTGAATATAATGGATGGTTCCCCGGACTTTTTGCAGGCGGAACTTCCTCCTGTACCGCTCCGGGCAGGCCGGTCCCTTCCGGGCGCCGCGCCAGCCGTCGATTTCGTCCCGCAGGCTTGGGTCCTGCACCACGCTTATTAAATGACAAGGCCGTAAGTGTGTTCTTGCCATTTTTTACCCTAGGTTGCCGTGACTAGAAACCCGGCTAACTCTTGCGATTTACCGCAGTGTTGCGGTATTCGAAAGGAGGATTTATACGTTGGCTAAAGGAAGACACCTTCTCATCGATTGCGTGAATGTGCCCCGGGAAGTCTGTGGCGACGACAAAGCTGTACTGAAGGCGATGGCAACGGCCGCGGAACGCGCCGGTGCGACCGTCATCTCCCAGGTTCGCTACCATTTTGGGCACAATTCCGCACCTGGCTTCACCGCCATGGTCCTGTTGGACGAGAGCCATTGTTCCGCGCATGCGTATTCGGACGAAGGCCTCCTCGCCTTGGATATCTTTACCTGCGGCAATACCGACCCCCGGGATGTATTGGCGTATATGCAGGAGATGCTCGATCTGGGTGATATTACCGTGCAGCATTGCGAACGGTTCCATACACCCGGCGAGCGCTTTAGAGCGCCTGAGATTGCTGTCTCCCTGAAGTCCTTTCGTGCCGAAGCGTTCGAACTCGCGACGAGCGCGAACGGGCACGAGTAACCGCTGATTCCACAGCGGTGCGTCGGACGGCCCGAATACGGTACCAATCCGTAACTCGGGTCGGGTAGTTTCCCCGTGCCCCGGGCGGCTGACCCAGGGTGCGAAACACTGTAAAACTTAATCGCCGCGCTCCAGATGGCTGGAGCGCGGCGATTTCTATTCAAGGGACGGGCGCGAGTCCGTGCCGTTACGCCCCCCACTTCTCGCGGATCATCTTGAGACCGTTTGTGGCCAGGTATTCTTCGCTCGGCGCCATGACACGCCATATGCAGGTGGCGCCGGCAAGATCCGGGATCCAGGAACCGAAGGCCTCGATCACCATCCAGCCGTCGTACCCGATTTCCTTCAGGGCGGCGAAGCAGGTGTCGTAATCAATGTGGTCGTCGCCCGGCGTTGCGCGGTCATTGGCGGAGATATGCACGTGATTGATGCAGTTGCCGCCCGCGCGAATCGCCTCGGCAAAATCCTTCTCTTCGATGTTCGCGTGGAAGGTGTCGAACATTTCGCCCACCGCTTCAATGCCCACGGCGCGCACAAGATTGGCGGAATCCGACTGGGTGTTGAGGAAATAGGTCTCAAAGCGGTTCAAGGGCTCGATGGCCAGCTTGATACCCTTTTCGGTGGCATACGCGCCCACTTCGCGGAAGCCCTGAATCGCCCTGTCCATCTCGTCCGGCACCGGACCACGGCCGATCAGCCGGCCCACCGGGCTATACAGCGGGCCGCAGAGGGCTTCCGCACCGAGCACCACGCAGGCGTCAATGCAGGACTTGAGATGGGCGACGGCCGCTTTGCGCTCGGCCTCGTCTTCACCGATGAGGTTCGTGCCGCCGGGTAGAACGGTCACCGCCGTACGGCCCAGACCCAGTTCGTCGCACTTGGCGGCCAGTTTAGCCCAGGGGGATCCATCGGCCGAAAACATGGGAAACTCCACGCCATCGAAGCCCCAGCCTTTAATCTGTTCAAGCAGGGGCAGATGACTCTCATCGGCGCCGCCGGTCCAGAGCAACAGATTCATCCCGACTTTCATGGGTAACTCTCCTTCTGTCAGCGCATCCCTCATCGGAGCGCCCGCGTGTTTGAGAAATGCCCGGCGTGCGTAATCGCCACCCGCCAAAGGGCCCTGCCACTATACGGATGGCCGTGCCGGAAGGCAAATGGAGGCTGGAGATGGGAAGAGTGACTGCATTATGGACCCGAAGGATCCCAAGGACCCCAAGGACCCAAAGGACCCAAAGGACCCAAAGGACTCAAAGGACTCATAAGACCCAAAGGACCCAAAGGACCCAAAGGACTCATAAGACCCATAAGACCCATAAGACCCATTCCCCACCCGGAGCTCCTGCCCGGGGCTTCGGTCACCCAAAGCCCCCCAATCGCAGCAACCCCCCCTGACACCGGTGTCTTGCGCACTTTTATTGGTATTTTTGCGAATTTTTCGCCCGAGATCGTTGTTTAGCATTGAAACTTTTCCCAACAATCGGGGATGATATATGGGATAACGCAGGAGCAGCATCTTGAAGTACCGCCCGACGACTATCCATTCCACACAATTTGCCCGATTCGTGGCTGCGGTGGCCACCCTCACGTGCTCCCTGAGTACGCGCGCGGCGGAACCATCGCCCGAGGCCATCGAGTTCTTTGAGACCAAGGTCCGCCCCGTGTTGGCGGACCGTTGTTTTAAGTGCCACGGCCCCGAGACACAAAAGGCGGGGGTGCGCCTCGACGCGCGCTCGGCCATGCTGGCGGGTGGCGAGGGCGGTCCGGTGCTGCTTGAGGGGGATCAGGCCCCGAACAGCCGCATCCTTCAGGTCATCAAGTATGATACCCAGTTGAAAATGCCCCCGGACGCGAAGCTGCCCCAGGAACAGATCGACGCCATCACGGAATGGGTCAGCATGGGCAGTCCCTGGCCCGGCGGCGAAGAAATTGTGGCGGCAAACAAGGAGACCGCCTGGGCGGATCGGGTCGCGGCCGCGAAGGCGTCCCACTGGTCCTTCCAGCCGGTTGCACTGCCCGCCGCGCCGGAAGTAACCACGAAAGAATGGGCGAAGACCCCCATTGACCAGTTCATCCTGGCACAAATCGAGGGGAAGCAGATCACCCCATCGGCCCGAGCGGACAAGCGCACGCTGATCCGACGGGCCTACATGGACCTGACGGGCCTGGCCCCCACCATGGACGAAGTACGGGCCTTCGAAGCCGATGAAAGTCCCGAGGCCTTCGACAAGGTAATCGAGCAATTGCTTGCGTCGCCGCGCTATGGCGAACGCTGGGGCCGACACTGGCTGGACGTGGCGCGCTACGCCGACTCGAAGGGCTATGTATTTCAGGAAGAGCGGAGTTTCGGCTTTTCCCACACCTACCGCGACTATGTCGTTCGGGCCTTCAATGAAGACCTGCCCTACAACACCTTCCTCAAGCAGCAACTCGCGGCGGACCTGATGGACCTGGGTGACGACAAGCGCCCCCTGGCCGCGCTGGGCTATCTCTCGCTCGGGCGCCGCTTCGTCGGCAATATTCACGACATCACCGATGACCGCATCGACGTGGTCATGCGGGGCATGCAGGGCCTAACGGTTTCCTGCGCGCGGTGCCACGACCACAAGTACGACGCCATTTCCGCGGCGGACTATTACGGTCTCTACGGCATCTTCCGCAGTTCCACGGAGCCCGCAGAGCTGCCACTCATTGAAGAGCCCAATCCGGACGACCCGAAGTATCAGGAGTTTCTCGCCGAGTTCAACCGCAAGCAGGCGGAAAAGGAGGCGCTGGTGGATCAGATCCAGGGCGACCTGCTGACGCATTGCCGCGATCAAATCGGCACCTACCTCACGGCGGCACACAAGGCCTGGGACATGGATGACCCGACACTGCGGGTGCTGGCCGCCGACCTCAAAGTGAAGTGGCAACTTGTGACGCGCTGGCGTGATCATCTGAAGGCCCTCTCGGCGCAACCCCATCCCATACTCGGCCCCTGGTTCGCCTACCGCGCGCTGCCCGAGGCCGAATTTGCGGCAAGAAGCACCGAACTGGCCGCGCAGATAGCGGGCAAGTCGCTGAACGGCACCGAGGTGAACCCGCGCATCGCCAAACGCTTTGAAGGCGATGCGCCGAAGTCGATGGACGAGGTGACCCAGCGCTACGTGGATGCGCTCCGCGACGCATCGAAGGACTGGGCGGACCTGCTGGCTTCCCGTCAACAAATAGCCCTGAATAACCCGGAACGTGCCGGCGATATGCCCCAGGCGCTTCCCGATGTGAACCAGGAAGCGGTGCGGCAAGTTCTTTTTGGCAAGGACAGCCCCGCCAACATTCCCCGGGGCGACGTCTGGAATTTGAGTGAAGTGCCTATCCAGGGGCAGATGCGCGACAAAGACAATGCCATCACGCGGGTAAAGAATACTCACCCCGGCCGGCCGAACCGGGCCATGGCGCTGGTGGACGGCGAGTTGTTCAACCCCTATGTGTTTCGCCGTGGCCAACCCGGCAGCAAGGGCGATGATGTGCCGAGGAAATTCCTCGACGTACTCTCAACCCCCGCGTCGCAGCCCTACACCAACGGCAGTGGCCGTCTCGAACTGGCCAACGCGATTGCAACCCACGAAAACCCGCTCACCGCGCGGGTGATGGTGAACCGGGTCTGGATGCACCACTTCGGCCGCCCGCTGGTGGGTACGCCGAGTGATTTCGGCGCGCGCAGCGATCTGCCCACCCATCCCGAACTCCTCGACTATCTCGCTAGCGAATTCATGGCCGGCAACTGGTCCGTGAAAAACCTGCACCGGATGATCATGCGCTCGGCGGTGTACCAGCAGCAGAGCCTCGCCCGGCCCGACGGTGCGGCCGCCGATCCGGAGAACCGGCTGCTCTGGCGGCAGAATCGGCAGCGCCTCGACTTCGAGTCCATGCGCGATGGGGTGCTCCTGGCCGCGGGCCGACTGGACACGACCATGGGCGGCGAAGGGGTATCCATCGTGGAACCCCCCTTCTCCACGCGCCGCACAATCTATGGTCAGGTGGAACGCCAGAATCTTCCGGCGGTCTTCCGCACCTTCGACTTTGCGAGCCCGGACATTCACACGCCCATGCGCGTGAACACGACCGTGCCCCAGCAGGCCCTCTTCCTGATGAACAGCCCCTTCCTCGTGGAACAGGCCGAGAAGCTTGCCGCACGCGACTCGGTCGCGCAAAAGACGAGCGCCGAAGATCGCATCGCCGCGCTCTATCAAGCCGTCTTCCAACGCGATCCCGCGCCCGACGAAATCGCGCTGGGCAAACGCTTCGTTGAGCACCAGGAGACGGCTTCCCCCGACGCGTTCTCCCATCCTCGCTGGCAGTATGGCTATGGCGCGGTAAACCCGGCCACCGGCGCACTGGAATCCTTCACGGCCATGCCCCACTTCACGGGCACCGCCTGGCAGGGCGGCCCCACGCTACCCGATCCTGCAACGGACTGGGCCTCGTTGAATTCCCACGGCGGTCACCCCGGTCCGGCGGGTTTCGCGGTGGTGCGGCGCTGGACCGCGCCCTACGATGCAACGATCGCCATGGACGGCGACCTGAAACACGGCTCCGCAGAGGGCGATGGCGTTTTTGCCTCCGCAGTAACTTCAAGCGGCCAGGTGCTTTGGCGCGGCAGCGCACACAACAGCAGTACGGCAAGTACCTTTGACGGGTTGTCGGTAAAGGCTGGCGACACGATTGACCTGGTCGTTGACTGCGGGGCCAATCAGAGTTTTGATTCGTTCACCTGGCACCCCCGTATTCACGTGCTCGCTCCCGCCGATGGAAAGACCAGCGCGGGACGGGAGACCGAATGGCGTTCTCGCCTGGGCTTCCAGGGACCACCCCCGCCGCCTATCGAACCCTGGGGAAAATACGCCCAGGTGCTGTTGATGTCGAACGAGTTTATGTTTGTGGATTAGGTGGAAAGCGACTTGCGAAGAATGGGTCTTATGAGTCGTATGGGTCATATGAGCCAAGACGCCAGAGCCCTGTAAGACCCAAAAGACCCAAAAGACCCAAAAGACCCAAAAGACCCAAAAGACCCAAAAGACCCAAAAGACCCATAAGACCCATAAGACCCATAAGACCCATAAGACCCATAAGACCCATAAGA